>CALLJF010000001.1 GCA_938091495.1 uncultured Nitrososphaerales archaeon
AAAAATATAGAGACAGAGACTCAGAATGCATCCATACATAGATTGCTCCTTTTGGATGATGAGCATTTAGCCATAAGAGTAGTAGAAGGAAGGCATTTATGGAGATGCCTAAAATTATCAAAGCAAGCAAGAAAGCCCCTTGAAGTAGCAGTAGCAATAGGAATTCATCCAGCAATATCTTTGGCAGCTGCTTGCCAAGTGCCCTATGGTGTCGATGAGATGAGTATTGCTAACTCTCTTTTAAATGGCAATCTAACTGTTACAAAGTGCAATAGTGTAGACTTATTCGTTCCATCTTATTCTGAGATGGTCTTGGAAGGAGAGTTCATGATGGATAAAGAAGAAGAAGAATTCATGGCTGACATGCTGGGCACTTATGATTATCCTAGAAAGCAGCCAGTAATTGAAATAAAAAATATTCTTCATAGAAAAAATGCTTTCTATCAAGGATTGTTGCCAGCTGGTAGCGAGCACCGCTTGCTCATGTCTCTTCCAATAGAAGTAAAGCTATTTCAAGGAGTGAAGAATACAGTTCCATCCACTAAAGCTGTTCATCTTACTGATGGTGGTTGCAATTGGTTACATGCAGTAATTCAAATTAAAAAGACTTATGAAGGAGAACCAAAGAATGCAATACTATCGGCCTTTGCTAATCATCCTTCCTTAAAATTGGCAATAGTTGTTGATGATGATATAAATCCCTCTGATATGAGAAGCGTAGAATTTGCAGTTGCTACTCGCTTTCAAGGCGATAAGGATTTGGTAATAATACATAATGTAAAAGGCTCTAGTTTAGACCCATCAAGCGACCAAGAAAACCTTCTCACTACAAAGGTTGGGATAGATGCAACTATAAGCCTCTCCAAGAAAAGAGAAAGTTTTGAAATAGCGAAGATACCTGGCGAAGATTTAATCGATGCTAAAGAATACATTGCTTAAGTTTTGCAAAGTTCTTTTATTTCTTCCAATAACCTTTTTGCTATATGAGCATCTATAGGAGCTATTGTGTATAAAGATGCTATTACAATACCATCTATTATCATGGATATACTCTCAGAGAATATTCTTGAGTAAAAATCCTCAAACTTGCTTGGAATGATGGTGCTAGAACTTGTTCTATTTTCAATCTTCAATGATAATGCCATAGAGCCTAACTTCATCTCCTCTCCTTCACAAACGATTAAAAAACAGCCATTCTTGGCTCTTATAATATGAATGTTAAAGAGTCTTCCATTTACCTCTATTCTCTTATTCAAAAAAGAGTTCAAAGTTTAATCATCTATTTTAAATCGCTAATAGTGTTCTTTATCACGTTTATCAGCCTCAAATAAGAATTTATCCCAGCCCTTAACTGAGATATATCGTCCCCTCTTAGATTTATGATTAATTTGTCTTTATCATGAGAAATGTTAACCAATAAGCTTGATTTCGGGGCTTTGTCTATATCGGGCTTCAGAGCAAAGTAAGCAACTTCAGCCAAATCTTCTAAGCTAACTTCTATCTTTGCTTCTAATCCTTTAATTATTCTTCCTTTCCTAACCTGAGGAGATCGGCGTTGGAGCGATGTCATAAGCCCTTCCTGCTATGACTAAGCTGCAGGATCTACACTCCCATATTCCCTTACTTTTTCTCTTTAACTTCCATGAGCCGCAGTTGGGGCATTTTCTCTTCATCTTTAAAGTAGTGAATATCATACCATACTTCTTTCTTAGAGTTGAGCCGTACTTGGCGCCGAGCCCTTTTAAGCCCTTATCCTTAGCTCCTGACATCCTTCATTATCTCTCCTTTTATGATCTCTCTTATCTCCTTCGCTTTGACTTTAGCTATGTTCATTGCTTTTTTAACTTGGTCGAAGGTAAGAGTTCCAGGCTGACCTTTCTGACCAGCGCATAGATTCCCATCTTCATCTAATACAAGAGTTATTCTAGCATCCATAACAGCCTCCTCCTCAGAAGTTGGATCCACTATGAGCGTATCTCCTATTCTAGCCATAGTTACAGATATAGGAATACCATTTATTGGTAAAGGGATGATTTCATCTGATTGCTTTATCTGTCCGTTTTCATTAATATAATACCTTGGCATTTTACTTGTAGCGATGGAGGCAATGGTAGCATATGATGTTGCATCGAACAAGTTGCCATCAGCATTCAAAACATTCACGTCGACAAATACAGCAAGTACTTTTTTCCCAGGGATAAGTACAAGCTTTGAAAGGTCTATCATGTGAGACTCTCTAACTCCTCTGTCTACAACTCTGGCCAGTTCTATGGCATCTTCGTCAGGAGGGCCAGGTTCTGCATATGCTGAAGCCAGAGGTAAGACTTCTGTGTTTACCACTAAAAGTCCCTTATCAGGTGTATCAGGGAATGGATCTCCTATCTCTATCTTCACGCCTGCTATGACTTGAGTATTTCCAACTTGAACACGAGCTGAGCCATTAGCCTTCTCTATTACGCCAATCCCTATAGTAATAGGACGAAAGTCCATTAAGCCCCTATTATCGAGCCTCTTTTCTTTTGATAATAACTCTATCATCTGAGCTTTTCTTAACTGTTCAACCACTATGGATTTTTTAACAGCAGACAATTCATTCCTCACCAACTTCAGCCTTACCAAAGTACTTATCCATCAAGGCTTTTCGCTGAGCATCATAGATAGTCCGACAAGCGTTGATAGCCATTTCAAAAGCCTTTTCAAACTCTTCAGGAGTCAATATACCATCCAGCTGAAATAGAGTTAGTTGATTCAGGTTTGGCATTATGGCAATGGGCATATCAGCTTCTCCTTCCTTATCCTCTACATCGTTCAGATCTATTACAACCTGACCTGATGTCTTACCAGCAGCACAAGCCACGACCATGTCACGCATAGATATACCAGCATCAGCCAAGGCAACTGCAGAGGCAGTAATACCAGCGCATCTTGAGCCGCCGTCTGCTTGCAATACTTCTAGATAGACATCTATAGCCGTTCTTGGATATTCTTCCAGTATTAGAGCAGGTTCAAGAGCTTCCCTTATCACCTTTGATATCTCTATTTCACGCCTTGATGGCTGGGGAGGTTTACGAGTATCTGTAGAGAAGGGAGCCATATGGTAGCGACACCTTAAAACGGATCTATCAGGTAGGGCTTGATGCTTCGGATGAACCTCTTTAGGACCATAGACTGCAACAACTATCTTATTCTTACCCATCTCTATGTATGAAGAACCGTCAGCGTTCTTAAGAACTCCAACTTCTATCTTTAAAGGCCTCAACTCATCAACTCTTCTCCCATCTATCCTTAAACCCTTTTCATCTATCAATTCTTTCAACTTTGTTCCTCCTTATACTTTGACAGGAAACTTTGAATATTTTTAGTCAAGCCTGCGAGATGGGCTTCTGATTCCACCATCTTTATGGCTTGAGTTGCCAGCAAGATACCATCAGGCGGACCTACCATTAAAATGATTCCGTTTTGACCTATTATAAGTTTGCAGTTTGTAGCAGACTCTATCGTCTTGATCATGGACCCTTTCTTGCCTATCAACCTAGGGACTTTGGCAGGGCTTATCCTCACCACTTCTCCCTTTGGTATGCGCCCTAATCCTGGTCCGGACACGCTCAAAAGAGGGTTCCTAGTTCTATCATAAGCAACAACCTTTGCATATATCAGATCACCTATGGAGAATTTCTTTAAAAGAGATTCACGATCAGGCGAGAATTCTTTACCAAAAACGCTTTGAGCAGAAAGATATGCAAAGAAGCAGGAGTTTATATCTACTTCCCATGAAAAGGCTGAGAAATCGACTATCTTTCCTATTACCAAATCGTCAACTCTAGGGATGTAAGGTCCAGTCAAGGGAATAACGCGAATTCCCTCATGGCTGATCTCAGCTAAGCCTACTTTTGTTGCATAGAACTTGTTGCGGATTCTAATTACATTACTTGTGGACTTATAGTTTCCCTCAGCGATTAGCTCGCCAGGAGTTACGTATTTTCTTTCAACTTCAGGCATATTTATCTCACTTCATCAAAGTTATTTCAGAGGTTCCCTTTGTAATAGAGCCCAATTTATCTATCAAAGAAGAGTGAACTCCAGCGGGAATCTCCACAATCGCACTTAAAGAGCCATCCGATAACCATTCTTCTTTTTGAATCGTCCCATAACTCTTTAACGTCCCTAAAGCTTTAGGAGCAAATTGAGACTGAATTTTCACCACGAGCTTTATCTTCTCATGCTTAAGGGGGAGAACGGTCCTTAATTGTTCCACAACAGTCTTTGCTTGCTCTTCAGCGCTCTTAAAAGGATCGATGGAAACATGAACCTGAGAAAGCGCCTGCTCGATCCTGGTTTGAGGATGTGGCAAGCCTGTCCTAGGATCTACAAAGTTTTTACTTATAATGGAGATTATCTGCTTCCTTTTTTCTTCTATTAACGAGCGCCTTTGTTCAGAGGTAAGCTGAAGCTCTCCCTTTTTCAGTATGATTTCAGCCACTTCTGAAGAATAAGTCGTATTGAAGAACTTTTTCAACTTTTCCACTGGAATGCGTAACCCTTTTGATGCATCAGAAAAAACCTCATCAATGGCAATTATCTTTGATGGTTCGATTTGGCGACCCATCTTGTAATCTAGAGCATTCTTGGGGTCTACTAGTATCTCAAACCTCTCGCCATCTAACACTAGCCTAACTACAGTGAATTTGCTACTCAAATTAAGAAAGCACCGACTAAGCTTTGCCTGTAGTAGAAAGCCTCTCCTTTGCCTTCTCCGCAAATTTGGCTATCTCTTCGTCTGTGAGACGCCTCATCTTCTTGCTCTCTGTATCTATCAGAGCTATCTTTATGTGCTTTGTACCCACTTTGTCCTCACTCACTAGATATACACACTCTATGGCTAATATACAAGCTTCGTCTAGGCTCATGTTAGGATCGTATTTTTTCTCAAGGTATTCTGTCACTTGATCGCTCCCAGCCCCAATGGCAGCACCATCATAACCCAAGTAAGTTCCACTAGGGTCTGTAGAGAAGAGCATTGCTCCATTTCTATCCACGCCAGCGATGATCAAGGAGACGCCGAAGGGTCTCACTCCTGCATACTGAGTGTATTGCTGATTCAAATCTCCTATTCTTTTTGCAACAGCCTCAACTTCGACAGGTTCATCGTATATCAACCTGTTTGTTTGAGCAAAAACTCTTGAAACATCTACTTGAATTCGAGCGTCTGGTACGTAACCAGCAGCAGCTATACCTATATGGTCATCGACTTGGAATATCTTCTGGCTTATGTTCGGGTTCTGTAGTTTTTTTGTTCTCTCTTCAACTGCCAATACTACGCCATTCTTTACCTTTAAGCCTAAAGCTAGTGTTCCTCTCCTAACGGTCTCTATAGCGTATTCAACTTGGTAGAGTCTACCGTCTGGCGAGAAGATCGTTATCGCTCTATCGTATCCAGCGCTTGGGGCAAACATAACTACTCACTTCTACAATAATTATCAAACTAAGGGTTTTAAACCCTTTTCTAATAAAAAAATGACATATTTATTATTTATGTTATTGATCTGAATCTTGCCTAGGTTCTATGCGAAAATAAAAGCTTATAAATTGAAGCTATAATTTAAAGATGAGTCAAAATGGAAAGGAAGACTATAACGAAGGAAAAAGTCGTTGGTATGCAAGTTGTTGATGGCGATGCCCGCTTAATCGGAGTGGTCAAAGATGTTTCTTTTGCAGTTGGAGAATCAAGAATGTATTTGGTTGTCGAGTTGAAGGATGGAAAGATTCAGGAGTTTCCTTGGGAGGATATTCAAGCAGCAGGCGACTTTGTTCTTTTAAGACCTAAGCCCAGGATCGAGGCTGTAGCCCCAACACCAACTGTCACTCCAACTCAAGCCCCAGCAGCTCAAGCTCAAACTCTTTGTCCTACATGTGGAAAACCATTAACCTACATTCAACAGTACAAACGCTGGTACTGCTATAACGAACAGAAATACGTATGAAACTTTGTGTGATTGCTTTAACATCGTAATTTATGCATACTTATAATCTAGAGTTATGCTTAAGTTATTCTTTAAATGATCTTATGGTGCCATGCCCAAGCGGATCGTTAACGTTGAGGACTTCAAGAAGCTTTTGGAAAAGGCAGTAGAATGCCGTGTTTTGAGGATGGGTGATAAGGCAAAGTTAAAGCTTAGGACTAAGAAGATGCTCTATGTCTTTATTACATCGAAGGAAGAAGCAGATAAAATTCTGAAAGATATTAAGATTGAGGTAAAAGAAATAAAGTAACAACGGCTCGTAAAAATGAATGAAGCAAGTATAAGGAAAATCTTACATCAAGTTTGACTTTTGATTTTACTCAAGCAATCTGAGCATAGCATAGGCAATTTTCTATCAACATCGTATATGCTATTGGCAAAGCTCATTATACAACTAGGTTCGTAGCAGTGGGCCAAGTCGAAAAGGTGACCTAGTTCATGAGCAACTTCCTTGAATACCCTCTCGTTGATCAGGCTTGGCTCTAATCCAAACTCTAGCTCGAAAGATGTTAATCTCGCTGTTGAGAGAAGGGCTACGCCTCTATTCATATCAGCCAATCCGAATACAAAGTTCAAACCCGGTACAAATATATCAGCTAAAGTCACGCCAATTACCTTATTATCTTTTGTTTTAAACTCTAAAAGTCTAGAAAGAATCCTTATAGCGTCGTATTGTTGTCTTGAGGCAACGTAGTCCTCGTTATGAAGAGGAACTCTTTCTGAAGATAGCTCAGGCTCACATCCATACAATCTAACAGCTGCTTCTAATTGGTCTGAAAAACGAATCAGGTAAAAATCTCCTAAAGGCTTGACCAAGACTCTAATCTTTGGTTTTGAAAGCATTCTTTTCCACCATGCTTCTATCATTGGGACAGAGACTGATTATAAAGGTTCTTTGAGTTAAATCGAATAAGTATCACCAGTCTTAGGCGCCACAGCATCTAGCCCAAGTTCATTCCTCAACTCTTCAGCGAATTTTATACAGCTCTCTTTTTCTCCATGCACTGTGTAGACTTTAGGAGAACCTTTTATTCCCTTGAACATATCGAAAAGCTCCTTTCTACCACTGTGGGATGAAAAGTCAAATTGGCGAACTTCAGCCTTGACCTTTCTTGGCTTGCCATTTATTATAGCCACCTTTTTCTCTAACAGCGCCCTTCCTGGAGTTCCAGGTATCTGATAAGAGACTATGGCTATGGCATTCTTGGGTTTCTTTGACACTTCACTATTATAAAAGACAGCTGCTCCTCCAACTAGCATGCCTGCAGGAGAGATTATCACTGATGGCGTCTTGACCATTCTCCTTCTTTGGCTCCAACTCGTTATGAATTCGATGCTTTCCATGCTTCTTCGGAAGAGAGATGGATCTCTAAGATATTCTTGGTATCTGAACAATATCTCATTGACCTTCAGAGCCATACCATCCATAGCCACTGAGTAGGGAAAGTTATGCTTTTTTAGCACACATGCCATTTCTTGAGCCCTGCCCACTGAGAAGGCCGGGACTAATAGGGTGCCTCCTCTCTCTATAACCTCTTTAGCAAAATCAATAAACTCTTTTTCTACATCCTCGCTTTTTGGATGGTCGCCCATTGCATAAGTGCTCTCTGTTATTATCGCATCTAATTCACCAAAGTTCGTGTCAGCGCCTCTAAGCAGTAATGAGCCACGCGCGTTTATGTCTCCTGTATAGAGAAGCCTTTCTTTATTACTCTCCAATATGATACTTGCGCCTCCAGGAATATGACTAGCTTCTAGAAAAGTAGCAGTGAATCCCTTAACATTGACTGTCTCGTTTAGTTTGAGTCTATGAGAACTCTTCATCATGGATAATAGGTCTATGTATTCAAAGGGCAGGTAAAAGCCAGAAATGTTCAAGAAATCTTCTATAAGAAGTTTGGTCAACTCTAATGTCACTTCTGTGGTGTATAACTCTATATTTCCAGATATGTAGAATAGGGGAATTGCACCACTATGGTCTAGATGAGCATGTGAGAGAAAAATCCCATCCACTTCTTTTGGTGAGACGTGCATAGGAAATGTAGGCTCTCTTGTAAGCTGAACTCCAAAATCCAGCAAGACCTTAGTGTCCATACTCTTGACTAAGAAGGCCGATCTTCCTACTTCTCTTGCAGCGCCTAGAATTTTTATTTCCATTTCAAAAACAGGATAAGAATCCGAATGATAAGTAGTATATAAGATGCGCTATAAATACATAAAGTGATTAAATTTCATCTGCATTGAGTCCATTTACACCTGGTCATTGCCTTTAGTAACATTCATCAGAATTTCTTCTACTATTTTATCAAAATTGTTTGTAGTGCTAGTCGCATCGACCATATTACAATTTCTTATCGATCTAACCATCCTCTTAAGTATAGGGTTGTAAGCATCTAAATTATTAAGAAGAATTATCTTCTCAAAAGGGTGTTTTCTTATGAATTCTTTTGTGCGCTTTAAGATTTCTCTAATAACATAGCTATCTGGTCTAATCGCACTTACATATTGTGATAAAGGATAAACGTCTGAAAGTTCAACAGGTATTATCCCAAAAGGTAAGGCTATGAAGCATATTTGAATTTCTTTTAAAGCATTACCAAGAGCATTGGCCAATTTTATGTAGAAAGGAGATTTATAGAAGGGCTTTACATCATACTCTGGAAGGATTAGAAGAGTCTTCTTCTTTAATGGTATCGATATATCTTCCAAGACTCTTTTATGGTACCTTAAAGCTTCAGGCCTCATCAAATCATAGTGTTCATAAAAGAAAAGTGCCCTTGGTTTGAACAGTGGAGTACCATCTTCTAAAAATTCGTAATTATCTATCAGTAATTTAAAAGCCTCCCAAAGCTTTGGGTGAGCCCTTGCTTTTATACTAAGATACTCCCAGATTCTTCCATCTTCTATTGCCTGCTTTGTCGCTTTGAATTCTTTTGATAAAACGTTTAGGTTATGAATTGCTATCTTCTTTGTTCTTTCTTCAGATTCAAGCTCTTTTATTTCCTTTAATGTATATTCTGAGCATACAGGGCAACTGCATGGTAAGTATGTTAATTCGTCAAACCTTAAAGTACCATAATCCGTTATGTATCGCCCTTCTCTTGCATATAGCATGTAGGAAGCTGAATCGAAAAGATCACAGCCAAGAGCAACAGCGAGAGGTATTGTCAATGGATGCCCAGCACCGAAAAGATGGAGAGGTTTATCTATAGGAAGAGATTGCTTTACTGCTATTATCATCTTAGCCAAAAGATCAAAATCGTAGGATTCCATGACTTCAGTAGGGCTTCCAAGAGCAAATAAATCGAAACCCATCTTGCTAGTTAGCTTCGCAGATTTTTTTAACAAATCAATATAGCTACCTCCTTGAATAGGACCAACCCATAGAGTTCCTTCAGCTTTTATTGCCTTTAGAGTTTCTTCTGCTGCCTTTAAAGTTATTTTAACAGTCTCGCTGGCTCTTTTTTTATCCACGCCTATCCCTGTTGGTGTATCAAGAACCAAAGCCATATCTGAACCAATCTTTTCTTGAAAGATAGCCATCTCTACAGGATTAACCTCTACACTTCCATACTCAAGAATTTGATAGCCTCCTGAGTCTGTCATGATGATTCCATCGTAGTCTATGATTTTATGTATTCCTTTCTCCTCTGCCTTTTTGCCAAAAACTTTCAGTGTTATGTAGGCATTTGTCATGACAGCCTTGAAACCCATTTTCTTCATCTCTTTTGGTGTTATGCTCTGCCTTACAGGATGTATAACAGGCAAGATGCAAGGCGTCTCTAACAATCCACTCTTTGTTCTTATCTCTCCTATTCTACTCGCTAAATCTGTAGCCTTTATTTCGAACATGTATTAATCACTCTTTTAAGTCTAAGCGAAGATTAAAACATATTTGCCATTAAGATGACTTGTTATCTATCGATTTTCCAAAGTTTATAGTAATTCTTTGGAGAATTAAGAATAACAATTCTGAAGTCTTCTTTGAATATTCTGCCATTATTATTCAGTTGCTACAATTTTATTGAAAATCTTGGAGTAGTGATCCAGGGCTGCTTTCATGTAGTTCTTATCGATCAATCCATGAAAGCTTGGAACCTCGAAGATTCTTTCAGGAATTCTGAGTTCACTAGGTCTGAAGCCTTCCGAAGCCTTCAAGGCTTGCTTTTCCCTATAGGTGCACCTCCCTAGTTCTTTTAACCTTTCTTCATCAAATTCATATCCTAGAACATCAAGAGCCTTTTTGACTATACTAGGTTCATAGATTCCTCTAGCGAAGTAGCATATTACAAGGCTTGAGAGGACTTGCCTCCACTGCTCTTCTTCTATTAATTTATCCACCATCTCTTCAGGCGATAGACCCTTCATCTTCTGATCTATAGAGTAGCCAGCTGCATCAAGATGGCTATGGCGAGAACCTATTAGATAGCCAATATGAGCTGCTGGACCTGTATGATAGCCAGGCATTTCATTTCCACCAAAGGATAAAGCAAAATCTCTACCACCATAAATTTTAGATGAGTGATCAACACCCATGGCTAAGGCTTTGTAGAATTCATTGGGCTGGTCTACTATCAACTTGACAGCCTCTCTATAAGCATCTGCCTTTCCCCAGTCCAAATCTACTACTAAATCATTTAATTTGATCAAGCCTTTTTTGTAAGCTTCTGTAGCCCAAGCTAATGCCACGCCAGTGCTTATAGCATCTAATCCTCCTATTTCCACTTCATCCATCAGCTTTAAGAGACCGTTTATATCAGAGATGCCGAGCATACTCCCCAAAGAGTATAGAAGTTCATGATCATAAGATACAAAAGTAGTCTTGTAAAAGTAAGGTTCATCAGGATAGGGTTCTCTTATAGTTGCTAGGTGTATACAAGCCACTGGGCAATGGCTACAGGCTACTCTTCTACCAAGCTTTTTGGCAGCTAAATTTTCGCCACTAATATTCTCAGCTCCTTCAAATCTAGCTTCTGAGAGATTTCTCGTTGGCAAGGCTCCCAAAGCATTAATGGGCAATATATTCATGGCTGTACCCAACTCGTGGTACTTTTTCATCGAACCAGACTTTACTGCAAGATCGTATATCTCATCATAAACATCTCTATAAGCCTTAATCTTGGGCACACGCATACTTGATTTACCGTGAATTACCAAAGCCTTAAGCTTCTTAGAGCCAAAGACTGCTCCTAATCCCATTCTACCAAAATGTCTGTAAGTCTCAGATACGACGCAAGCATACCTAACTAAATTCTCACCAGCCCTGCCAATCCGCATTATCGTCCTTACACCAGTTCCAGGCGAAGCCTCTCTAAGAACTCTACCAGCAGTGAAAGTGCTTCTCATCCCCCATAGGGTGGCTGCATCTTTAAACTGAACTCCTTTCTCACTTATTACCAAGTATATGGGTCTATCGCTAACTCCTTTGATCACTATAGCGCCATAGCCGGCAGACCTAATGGCTGTAGCGCTTCTTCCACCAGCATGACTCTCGCCATAATTCCCTGTCAAAGGACTTTTGAAGACAGCCACAACCTTTGATGCTAAAGGGTAAAGAGCTGTTAGGGGTCCTACAGCGAATACGATAACATTTCCAGGACCAAGAGGGTCAGAACCTTTGACTGCTTCTTCCTTATAGAGCTGAAGAGCTACTCCAACCCCTCCAAGCCACTTATTAAAGAGGTCAGACCTATTCTTTACGTAGAAGCTCTTTCTTTCAAGATCTACGTATAGAACATTGTTTTGATTCATCGACTGATCATCTCCTCAACGCCTAAAACTCTAAAGTTACAATAGCTAACACAGTAACCACAGTGCACACAAATTACAGGCTTGTTCATGCTGTCATCCCAGAATACAGCCCCAATGTCACAAGCCCTTTCACAGAATCTGCATCCTATGCATTTTGATAAATCTAGTATGACTCCTCCTCCGTCTCTAGCCCTTAAAGCATCGACAGGACAAGCCCTAAGACAGGGAGGGTCCATGCATGCTCTACAGACAACGACTGTGAATCCCCTCTCAAATCCTCCTACACTCTTAACGTGAAGGGCTGATTTGTCTAGACCTGCGAAGCCAAGCCTTCTTGAGCATGCAAACATGCAAAGCTGACAACCAACACAGCGCTCTGCATCCATTATTACAAGTCTCTTCAATTTAGTATCTAGCCTCCTTATGATGACCATATATTAAACCTTTGGCAGATAAAAGTGCTCGTTGTGTTAATGCTATGATAATACACAAATTCACAAAGATCAAGAATAAAGTATCTTATCTGTTTGAGGAAATTCTAAGAATCGGCAAGGTCAAAACCGATGAGCATTATCCCCAGTTTTGAATCCCATCCCATAATATGTCTTAAGTATATGTCGGTAGGAGCCGATGGTGAAGCAGAGACCACACTGCAAATCTCATCGAGGCATTCAAGTTCTGGAAAGGAGAGAGGCGGAAATAGAATTATAAAGTCCGTCAATGGCGAACCCTTAAGCCTGTCCCTATGTATGACAAATGTTTCGCCCATGAGCAGAGCATCCTTTTTTCCTTTCAATTCTCTCAATGTGTTAGCATCCCAGATCTCTTCGCCAACATCAACTCCTCCTAGCCTCCATTTCACAAAAGGTTCAGGTGGATGACGAAAATCGTTATTATGCGCTAGAACCAGAACTTCCTGTCTATCAAGAACTTCTCTGATCCCTTCATTGTAAAAGCGCCGAGATTGCATCGATGTTTCCTCTTCAAAAGTCTTCTCTAGTTCAAGAATTTTAGCTCTATGATCGGGTGATAGCCGCTTGATATCCAAAGCGCCTTTTATACTCTTTAGAACTGTCTCCACTTTTTCGAGGGTCTTATCTTTTTCCACTTTAACCTTAATATCCACAATCCAGTATATCAATTTTCTTTTCGACTTAAGATTCCAAATATTTCAAAGGCAAAATTAGCAAACTCTCAAAAGTGTGAATTATGCTCATTCTCTTCTAAACTAAAATCAAAGCGATACTGTGACAAAATCTTCTCTACTTTGCCTTCTAAAATATTCTCCAATACTTTATCCCCTAGATCTTTAACGACAGCGTATATCGTCATTTCACCTTCTCTCGCAGAGCCTTTGAAATTTCCAGAAAAATCCACTCCATGCTTAACATCCAACAGACTGGCCTTAAAAGAGCCTGATGAAGTCTTTACATAAGCCTTTACATGCCCTATCAATCCACTTCCAGAATTTAAAGAAGCACTGGCAATTTCATTGAATATTTCGCTAATGACTGCCTTAAGTTTTGCTTCACTTACATCTTCCTTCGCTTTAAACGACAACTTAAGAACTGCTCTTCCCATGCCAGAAAGCATTACTGAATCTTCATCATCACTTAGGGATGAAACCTTCATGTTACTTTGCAGAATTATATCTATCAATTCGTTCATTCCATCTCCTCTTTTCGCTGACATACTAAATATGTAAGCGCTAGGGTTGAGCTCTCTTATGGCTGACTTTAGCAAGTCTATATCCCATTTCGATTCTATAAGATCGACTTTGTTTATGGCAATAACATCGGCTTCTTTGATCTGCTTGATGAGGAAGCGCTCCATTTCCTTGAACATGCTCCTAAATCTTGCACCATCCACTAGAGCTATCACTGGCGCTTGTTCCATTGGTATATCCATCAAACCATCTACGATTTCCTTAATTTTTGAAGGAAAGGCGATACCCGTTGGTTCAATCAAAACGATGTCAGGTCCATAATTTTCATAGAGAATTTTTAATGTCGATTGTAAATCTCCTTTAAGTGAGCAACAGATGCATCCTTGGACGATCTCTTTAACTTCAAACCCAAAGTCACGAATAAAAGAACCATCTATACCTGCTTCACCAACCTCGTTGACGATAATGCCTACCTTCTTTCCATGCTTTGTGGATAGTTCCTTTCCTAATTGAATCAGTGTAGTAGTCTTTCCACTACCAAGAAAACCAGCAATTTGGGCAATTCTAGTCAATCTCAAGTCACATGAATTATTCCAATTCCTTGCATGCCATATATTTATAAACTTATTTACAATCATGCTACACACACTTACAATATTCATGAAAATTTTTGGCAACTTATGTAAATTCCTCTTACTTGCCAATTTAGGTTATGTTTTATAACCATATTTTTTAAAGTTTCTATAGCATATTCCACTATTGTAAATAATAAAAAAGTGTGGGGTTTACGAGCTTTTCGATCACAAGGATTCTTCTTTTATGGGACTAACAATCCGAATTGCCATAAGATAGCTAGGATGAAGTTTATTATAGAGCAGATGGTTATGAGCCCTCCTCCCGCCTTTGCGCTCATACCAAATGCAGGAAGACCTCCTCCAAAGCTTGCTAAACCATATAGAAACACAGCCAGACCTAGAGATACTAAAGCTATATTCGCCGCATTCATGCCTATTATGTAGAGTCCATAGATAACTAGGAATACTCCATTGAAAAGAACCACAACACTAAATGTCTTTGCCTGAACGGCATAGAAGCCAGCTATACCTACTACTACGAAGGTCATCCCAGCTATGCCTAGTATTGTAGCACCTAGGTATTGTCCAATGGTATAAAGTATGAAGGCGTTGATTATAGTAACGATTCCTGGGAGGAGACCTGCCTTAAAGGCTGTTCCAGCATCACCTTTGCCTAGTAGTGCGTATGCGATTGGGAAGAAACCGAATGCATAGGCTAGTACGGCCCAAGAGTATATTTCTAGAGCCATGAGTGTTCTTCACTCTCAAAACTATTTAACAATTATGGGTAATTTTTCCTAAGTGCTTACTAATAATGATGATTTTGCCTTTTTATTTGCAAAAATATTGAAATAAAGCCTTAAAAAGATTTTAAGACGGCATTTGTCAAAGTCAGAAAAAGATATTTCATTTAAAACCAGATAACTCTTAAATAAAAATAATGCAAAATATAACATGTCATGAGCGAAGAGTCAGAAACTGAATATAAGCATTTGATACTCACGTCAAGGAACTTTGATGAGATAATAAACTCGGAAAAGCCTGTAATCGTAGACTTTTGGTCTAGTTCATGCTTTTCATGCAGGTTCATGCTACCAGTCTTTGAGAAGCTGGCAAACAAATACGGCAAAAAGATGATCTTTGGTAGGTTGAATGTGTTGGAGAGTGTTGGGAATAGAGATATAGCAGCACGTTACGAAGTTTTCTCAATACCTTCTTATTTGGTCTTTATAAAGGGAAAGCTGATGGACAGAATAACAAGCTCAGCTAGAGAGGAGGATCTTGAAGAACTTATAAACAAATACATAAATACCTAAGATAATATCTTCATAAATAATTATTTATGACAAATATTAAAGCCTATGATTTCTGTGCCTAAATCTCTTCGATCAACTTCTATCCCAAGCTTTTTCATCTTCTCTTTGATAAGCATATCAACAGGTGGGGAAGGTATGGCTGCCACAACGCCATAGATTTCATCAATATCCTTGAGTTCAGGGACTGATAATGTAGGGAATAGGAAATAAGATATTCGTGATAAAACTTCAGATACTTTATCCTTGTAGATTACAAATGTATCACCAATAAGAACAACATCTTTCCTTCCTTTGAAATCTTTTAATTCATCTTCAGTCCTGATCTCCTCTCCTATAACTTCTCCCATAGAGATAATCTGGATCTTCTCAGGAGGCCAACAATATTCATTGGTATGAAGGATAGCAAGGATGACTTCTCTCTTAAGGACTTCTCTCATGCCTGCATTGAAGCCTCTGCCCATTCCTCCAAGGACGCATTTCTCTGCTTCCATCTCACGTTCTAAGAGGACTTTACACTCTTCCTTCTCTAACTCGCAAACCGCACGAATGCCCTTAACATTCTTAAGAACTGAGGTAACTTTTTCTATCACAGCTTTTCTGCAAGCAAGACTGCTCACTCTATTGCACCCTGTTTAATTTGATGTCTTTAGGCACTATACGATATAAAATTCTTTTCTTTGTTAGGAAAGGAATCTATCAAATAGTTGTAAGCGTTATTGAGAGTTTTGAAAAATGGCATCGTAAAACTATTTATCATATTAATGTTGTATTATAGTGTATGAGTATAGAAAGATATGGCATTGCTCTAGACATCGGGACAAGTGGCCTAAGGGCACAGGCAATAGATTTAAACTCTGGTAAGCTTATCTCAACAGCTATAACCTTGAGGCATCCGTTGCCTGGAGCAAACATTATGGATCATTTACACTTTGCGGTAGAAACAAGCATAAACACAGCGCATGCTGTAGTTATTGATGCAGTGAATAGAATAGTCAGAGCGTTAGACATCAACCTTAACAGAGTAGAGCGACTAGCAGCCAGCGGAAATCCTACCCAGTTGTCCATCTTCCAAGGTATAGAGATAAGAGACCTTGCATATTGGGGAAAGCATGCACTTGAGAGGTATGGTGTCAAGCCACCAACGAGGGATGCAACCATAATTGAAGCAGGAAAACTGGGAATCTTAGTAAGAGATGGAGCAGAGGTATACATTCCGCCTTCCGTTAAGCATGAGATAGGGGCTGATGCATTAGCCATGTTATATGAAGCAAAAATATTTGAGAAGGGAGAGAATGCTTTCATTACGGACTTTGGGACCAATGCAGAGATGGCTTTATGCTATAATGGTGAGATATATACAGGCTCCGCAGCTGCAGGTCCTGCCATAGAAGGGCAAAGAATAGAGAAAGGTATGTTAGCTGCTCCTGGTGCCATCAGTGATGTAAGTGCTTCTACCCTTGGATGGAAGAATTACGTCTTGAACGGGGAGCTCATAGCAAGTGAAGGAGATGTAGTATCGCCATCATCGGGCAAAGTTCTGGAACAAGGTGAGATGCATGGTAGAGCTTTGGGAGTGACTGGAACGGGTGTAATAGCTGTTACGAGCCTAGGAATAGATCTAGGTCTTATAACTCTACCGAGGATCAATGCAGAAGAGAAAAAGATTCATCTTCAGGATGGGATTTATGTTACTGAGAAGGATGTAAAGGAAGCTGGAAAAGCACTGGGCGCCTTTAGAGCAGGGTACTTTACTCTAGCTGAAGAGGCTGGAATAATGCAAGACGATGTGAACGTAGCATACATGGCAGGGGCATCAGGCTTTTACGTTGATGCTCTTAAGTCTTTGAACGTTGGGCAGATACCAAGATGCTGTAATACCATCTACCAAGTAGGCAATACCTCTCTTGCACTAGCAAGGGATATAGTTCGCAAGCCTGAATTGATGGATTTCTTGCAAGAAATGGCCAAGCAGATAAGGGGCAAGCATATACTATTTCCAGAGTCTCAGGTATTCATGCAAGTTTACCCCCTTGAGCTTGCATATTGGGAAGAAGGAATGCCTTTATGGGAGTACGAACAGTGGTTAAAAAGATACAATTATCAAGGTTTTCCAGTAAAAGCCAGAAACCCAAAGGTCTATAAAATCTTCAAAAGAGACATTCCCGATCTAGGCGAGAAAGGTCTGAAAATAATAAGAGATATAGGAGTGATGCTAGTCGGTGAATTTCCTGGATGCACTGCTTGTAGATCATGTGAGACAGAATGCCCTGAGGGAGCCATAACAGTGGAGGAGAGAGATGGAACAGGTAAGATATTAGTCAGATCAGACCTTTGCCTTGGGGTTGCATGTCTGAGATGTGAGAGAGTATGCCCCGAGAAAGTATTCAAATTCAAAGAACTCTTGCATGAGAAGTTTGGATAAATAAATTTAAATTTATGGGTTCTTACTAAAGGATTATGAAGTCCATTAAAGAGGTATTAGAAGAAATCTCAAGTCCTATCTCTCCCTTAGAAAGAATCAATATGGCTCTTAGACTTGAGAAACCTGATAGAGTTCCTATTGCTCCTGTTATAACTATCCATACACCACCTGATCTGAGAAAGGCTGAAGAGTATTTCGAGAAGATGTTCATAGATTTGGGAGGATGTGATGGTTTTTTCTTCTGGCCTTTGACTTTGATGACTGGTAGAAGCTATACACCAGGCAAGCTTGGTGCTCCTGAAGCTGTAACCATTATGAAGAACTCAACGGGTTACGACGAACTTATGGAAGAGGGGTTTATGAGTTATCTTTCTCGAGTCTATAGAGAGCAAGACCTTGATGAGGATATAGAGAAAGCCTTGACTTATGCTGCGGAACAAACAAGGGCATTTGCTCAAAAATGGGAGGGAGAGAGAAAGGTGCCTCTTTACGCAGGGGCTTTGGGTATAGTGCCTTTTGGTTTTCTTGCCTACGCTAGAGGATTTACGGAAATTGCCAAAGATATCATAAGATACCCATGGAAGATCAACCGAACATGTGATACAATCGTAGATGAGATGACAAAGCTCTTCATAAAGCTCTGTGAAATATCCAATGTGAGAAGGCTATGGCTGAGTTTTATAAATTCGACTCCTGAGACTGTAGGCCCTCCTCATTTTTCTTCATCTGTGTGGCCAACAGCAAGAATTATGATCGAGCAGCTAATAGATGCAAAGATAGTGCCTATATTGCAATTCGATGTTGATGCATCGCCAGTATTCAACTATCTTAAAGAACTCCCAAAGGGAGAGTGTATTCTTCATCTAGACAGTTCCACGAATATCATCAAGGCAAAAGAGAGCGTTGGGAACCACATGTGCATCATGGGCAATGTATCATTCTTGAAATTAGCCACCGAAGAAGATGTCAAGGTCTACTGCAAAGATCTAATCAATCGATTAGGAGAGAAAGGAGGTTTCATCTTAAGCTCTGATAATCCAATCGTTATGGATGAAGAGCCCATAGAGAAAGTGAAAGCTATCATAGATGTGAAGAAAACACAAGGGATCTGATTAAGCGTAGATCATAACATTGGAGGGGTAAAACTAATCGCCATTATGGCATGATTTATTAAGCCCAAAATGCAAAAATATTTTTGCACTTTGGGTAAGATCTTTAAGAGGGTAAAATCAGAGCCAAAAACCCATCTAGTTTCTTTTTAGAGTAAAAAGCGTTTTTCACAGAAATTATAGATTTGAATATTTGTCATCAATAAGAAACTTTTCCACTGGTAAGAGCTATAGTTCGATAAGCATCATCATCAATAGCTGCAGATATCACTGCTTCCCTTGCCTTCCAAGCCCTAGGTGCAAAGGCAGACATGAGCAAGTCACCTTCGACAAGAGGAAACTCTCTATTCAATTTTCCAGCCAATAGAGGAAATAAGGCAGAGAGGTCTTCGTAGACTTTGGGGAGGATAAGTCTGCCCTTCTCGTAAGAGATCATCATACATGCTGAAGCACCAGCTCTCACAGCCTTGTCCCTTAG
>CALLJF010000002.1 GCA_938091495.1 uncultured Nitrososphaerales archaeon
CTGATCATCAAAAGTATCACTACGCTAAAGCATATTATCAAAGGAATGATCAATCGAAGAATTCTATATTTACTATGCATGGCATCAACAACGTAAGTGCCAAGGCCTTTATGAGCAGACTTTCCAACCCAAGCTATGATCACCATAGCCAACTTTGCAGAAACTTCAGCCAAAATCAAACTCTGAATAACATTATCAACAGTCAAAAAAGAGATGCTGAAGGCAGTCGTCATTAAAATTATCAACCCAAAGGATAGACCACCGGCTCCAGTCTGCTTATCATGCATGACTTCTATCTTCTTCTCTGGTGGACCTTGGTACATTATCCCATCTCCAAAGTCTAATAATCCATCTGTATGATGAAGACCAGTTATTAAAAGAATAAAGCCCAAGGTCAGTATTCCAACTATTAAGCTAGGTATCAAATGAAGAAGAGACCAAGCGAATATTCCGCTGAGTAATCCTATTAATAATCCAACTAAAGGGAAGAGGGGCATATAATTTCCCATATCTTCTAGTGAGTTACCCTTCCCTACTGGAATTATAGTGAGAAAGGCTATTATGCTCTTTAACCCTCTAACGATCTTCAAAATCTTTCACTTTTCTCTTAATTTATTATATATTTCAGATAGAACCCCAGCTATCAAGCCACCTATAGCATCGTCAAGAAAAGGTCCTAGTTTCTTTATTATACCAGGTTTCTTCCTCTCAAGGTAAAGGAAGTTGTAAAAGCCCCATGTTCCTGATATGTAGTTCGCTATAGCTATCCCAATATTTTCATCGACTATCAAAGATATTGGATCCTTCAGAAATTCATCTCTGGTTAAACTAGGTATTAATCCCAATTCTCCATCTTCTTGTAATCTAAGAGCAGCTAATATCAAAGCCGATACATTAAAGTCTGATAAAGCCCTTATCAACCCTTCTCTCAATAATTCTGACACTTTTTCTTTACTTTTAATTTCATGAGATGGTATGAATAATTCAAGACCAGCGTCTACAATATCATCAATAGTTATGCCTCTCTCTTTCAACCTATCTATGATGGGTCTGCTCGATAGAGTACCGTCCTGCTTTTGAATCGACTCCTTAGTTGCTTCTTTAACAGTCTTTCCTATCATCATGCCTATCTCAGTGTTAGTGCCAGCAAATTCTATAGGCTCTCCAGTTCCTGTGCATGCCACTGCTATTGCATCAGTAGTAGAACCAGTTGCAACACTGTTAGAGAAATGGCTTCTAATGTCTAATTCTCTTATAGCAACGGTCTTTGCTTCTATAGCGGTTTGTATGCAATTGACCATACAGCCTTCTGTAAGATTTCCATCGATGAGAAGTATTATGTTAACAGTTCCTACTTTATTGTTTTGAATTGTATCATCGCCAGCTGCAGCTGGGTATAATGAAGCAAAGCCTGCTGTAACCAATGCGCTAACAGTCAAATCTTTAGCCTTTTCAACTCTTATGGCCATGTTTGGAATTTCAACAGCAGTCATAAATCCTACAGTATCGTCGGGCAGTCCTAGATCTTTTGCAACATTTCTCAATACACCTTCAGGGTCTCGATGGTCAAAGCTTTTTGGTACATGATGGTTTATTATCGCCATTGTTTTGCGTAATCCACTATTCAATACTGCTGAGCTTAGAATCTTCATGGGCTCATCGAATCTTACTACAAGAGTGTTGTTCTGAATCTCACATTTTACTTTTTTGATCTTCACATCTATCTTCTTTCTCATGGCAAGATCCCTCCAAAAAATCCTTGCATTACCACAATCATAGGCAAAACTATTATCATAACAAACAGAAAAGTCGTTAGCTTCATTATCCTTATAGCTCTTGGTATGTGATCAGGCTTTAAAGAATTTACAGAATCACCTAGAATGTAAAAGCCAGGCTTCTCCAACTGGGCATTAAACGCTCCTGCCACTGCTGACATAGTCCAGCCTGCGTTTAGGCTTTCAGTCTTATTCCTATCTCTTTTCAATATCTCCCATGACCTTCTCCAATCTTCACGCAATAGCCATGCAGATACTACCATCAAAACGGCTGTAATTCTGGCTGGGATATAGTTTGCTAGGCTATCCATCCTTGCTGAAAACCATCCAAGATTTACATGCTCTTTATCCTTGTAGCCAACAGCGGAGTCTAGAGTGTTTATTGCTCTATATGCAATAGCCAATGGTAAGCCTAAAATGCTGTAGTAGAAGAGAGAGGAAGTTACACCATCCACAGTACTTTCTGCTACACATTCAACAGTTGCTGATATTATCTTCTGGTCATCGAATTTTGTAGGGTCTCTCCTTACGATCCTTCTTAACATATTCTTTGCATCCTCCATCCTGCCTTCTTTGATGGCTTTTCCTATCGGTCTTGATAATTTGTCCATGCATTTTATAGCAAATGTAGTCTTTAATAGAAGACCTGCAAATATGATGTAAATTATTATGATAATGTATTTTTTTAAAAGAATCAATAAAATGTAAACTATTAAAGAAGGGATGATGATTACGATCAAGCCAAGGATTATGCCTTTTATCTTCTCTATCTTAGGATTACTGCCTTTAAATCTTGGCTTCAAAAACTCTATGGTTTTTCCTATCCATACTGTTGGATGAAGCTTTTCTGGAGGTTCACCAAATATCAAATCCAAAACCAACGCTAAAAATAGAATGAGCATAGATTCTAGTATGGAAGTAAGATTAAGTAGCAATTTTCTCAGCCTTTGATGGGAGGAATGTCTAAGATTTCACAAACTCTTTTCATGTTAAGGCTATTCTTTACAACATTAGAGAATCGTCTTAGACTCTTCTTCCACTCTACCCTTATATCTCTTATAGTCTTATTCCTAAATTCCATCTTCTTATTTCTCATCAAGAATTCGATCAAGCCTTTTCTCAAAGGAAGTCTATCAAAGATTCCGTGAATATAAGTTCCTAAAATCAATCCATTTTTATCTATTGCACCATCGAAATCATTCACTTGCTCATCTCCCCTCTTGATTATCTTAAAGGCTGGTCTAGCATCTTTTCCCAGAGATGTATTTCCCATATGAATTTCGTATCCTATGATGGTCTTTCCCATGCCTGAATTTAATATGGGACTATCTGCAAATATCTTGGCAGTAACTCTCTTCGTCAATTTATCATATTCAGAGAATTCTGTTATTACATCAAGAAGTCCTAGACCATCAAATTCTCCTGATCTTCCTCCTTCGATGCCCTTCTTGTCCATAATTTTCTTTCCAATGATCTGATAGCCTCCACAAATGCCAAAGATAGGAATTCCTAGCTTTGCCAATCGAACTATCTCGCTAGCTAATCCTTTCTCTTTCAACCATAACAGATCCTGAATGGTGTTCTTAGTGCCAGGTATTATTACAGCATCTGGCATTCCAAGTTCTTTTACCGATCTAACATAGTGAACATTGATAGATGCTTCTGCTTCTAAAGGATCAAAATCTGTGAAGTTAGAAATCCTTGGAAGCCTGATTATGGCTATGGTAGGTTTTTTCTCATCGTAATGAAAATCTCTCTCAAGAGACATGGAATCTTCATCAGGCAGTATAAGGTCTTGAATATAAGGAACTATTCCTAAAACAGGCTTGCCAGTTATCTGCTCCAATCTCTTTAAGCCTGGCTCTAATAATTTAGTTTGCCCTCTGAACTTGTTTATTATGAAGCCTTTAACGAGCTCTCTATGCTCAGGCTTGAGAAGTTCCAAAGTTCCAACTAAACTTGCAAAAGCACCTCCTCGATCTATATCAACTACGAGAAGGACAGGAGCATTAGCTAATTCGGCTATACTCATATTTGCTATATCTTTTTCGTAAAGGTTTATCTCTGCTGGACTACCTGCCCCTTCTATAAATATAACATCATAATAACTCATTAGCCTTGATAACGATGCTTTTACGCTCTCTATCCCTTCTTTTAGAGCGAATTCTGAGTAGTAATCACTTGCACTAGTATCTTTGTAAGGCTTGCCGTGAAGAACTATCTGACAGAACATATCTCCTTTAGGTTTAAGAAGGATTGGGTTCATGTCTGCTGTAGGCTCTATATCACAGGCAAAGGCTTGAAGGGCTTGGGCACGAGCTATCTCCTCACCATTTTCGGTGACAAAGGAGTTTAAGGACATATTCTGGGCTTTGAAAGGTGCAACTTTATAACCAGCATCCTTGAAGATTCTACAAAAAGCAGCTACAAAGAGGCTCTTGCCACAATAAGAAGATGTGCCTTGGATCATCAAAGCTTTGGATTTCTTTGATTTATTCATGATTTCATCACTTTCTTTAATGAATCTATAAGATACTCATTCTCCTTTCTCGTCCTTATAGCAACTCTGATGTAATATTCGTCAAGCCCTTTGAAAGAATCACAGTCTCTAATCAATACGCCAAAGTTCAACAATTTACTCTTGATCTCTTTTGCCTTTAAGCCGGTCTTCTTTATGTTTATCAAAAAGAAGTTAGCTTCTGAAGGAGTTACATCAAAGCCTTTAATCTGGCTTAACTCTTTCATTAGAAAATCTCTCTCTTCTTCAATCAATCTGTAAGTCTTATCTGAGAATTCTGAGTCTTCTAAGGCTGCTATGGCTGCAACTTCAGCCAAGCAATTTATATTCCAAGGTATCTTCGCCTTCGACATGATTTCTATAACTTCACTATTGCTTACACCATAGCCTATTCTAAGCCCTGTTAGTCCAAAGAATTTTGTGAAGGATTTCAGGATGAACAGATTTTGACAAGAATTGATTTTGCTAATAAGAGATGAGTTCTTTTCCTTAGGAGAAAAATCCATGAAGTCTTCGTCTACGAATATTAGTGTATCTTCCTTCTCTGCTTTATCAACAATATTAAGTAGGTCATTAAATGGTATAAGCAAGCCTGTAGGGTTGTTTGGATTGCATAGAAAGGCAACTTTCACACCCCTTATTTTCTTGATGAATTCCTTAGTATCGATCTTGAAGTCATGGGTTAAAGGTGAATACTCGATTTTACCATTGGCTTTTAGTACAGCCATCTCATACTCTCCAAAAGTTGGTGCTGGGATTAACGCTTTGTCACTATCTTTCATGAATACATCTGTAAAAAGGTAAATTATCTCGGTTGAGCCATTTCCTATGATCAAATTATCAGGACTTACACCTATGTATTTAGATATGGCTTCTTTAAGGGAAGTGCTACTAGAATCTGGGTAGAAAGGAATCTTCCAAAAACTATTCATTATAGCATCTATTGCTTTAGGAGGTGGACCTAACGGATTTATGTTAGCGCTAAAATCAAGAACTTTTTTCTGATTATACTCTAACTGCCAGACTTCTCCACCATGTATGCATGGCTTTAAATTCTTGATGTGATCTTTGGCTAAATCAGATATCTTCATAAAATTTGTCACCTTTTAGTTTCAGCGTATTTTATAGAAGCTTAACGATTGCTATGGTGCTTTTCGTCATTTCTCACCTGCTTAAGCTTTATACATGAATTCCTAGTTTGCATTCCAACTCTTGAAGAACAGGTAGGACTTCATCATAACTCTTGACAAATATTGCGCCTCTTTTCCTCAACTCTATGTAGGAGTCTTGAGCATATCCTCCTGTAAAATCCCTTTCTTGAATGGGCTTTCCATTGACTACTATCGTCACCAATCCTTTTTCTAAAGCCATTATAGCAGCCCCAAGGTTCCTAAGATTGCCACGACCGAAAGGGGTATCGCTCAGAACTACTACATTTGAATCTTCTATCATTCTCAAATTAGCCTTGTGGGCTTCCTCTGATATTGAAGAGAAAGGAGCATCACTTACTACAGGTATGCCTAGAGTGCAAGCCGCTTCGTAATCTGTATCCAATATGTTAAGAACTCCTGCACTTATCCTATATCCATGCTCTAATAGCGCCCTCATCAAAGAAGTTCCTGTTCCACCACCACATATTATATGGACTTTTAGGGCTCTTGGCTGAACACTCTTGAGCTCAGGTGTGCACAAAGGTACAACGTAAAGGGAATTGGTTATGGGATGTTTCTTTACTATCGTGCTTATATGGAAGGCTCTTTTGATATTCTCATCGGTTAGAACAGAGTCTATAGGCCCTATGGAAATCACTTTTCCTTCACTTAGAAGAATGGCAGAATCACAGAACAAAGATGCAAGATTTATGTCATGCAGTGCGCCTATAGTAATCAGATTTCTTTCTTTTGTAATTCTTTTGATAAGACCAAGAACTTCAATTTGATGCCTTATATCAAGATGGGCTACAGGCTCGTCTAAGAGCAAGACTCTTGCTTCTTGAGCCAAAGCCCTTGCAATCAGAACCTTTTGCTTCTGGCCATCGCTGAGTTCATTGAACCTTCTTGTAACGAAATCCTTTATGTCGAGTATCTCCAAGGCTTTATTTATACTGCCTATGTCCTTAGAGCTAAGAGAGCCTAACCAGCCTGTCCATGGATGCCTCGCAGTGGCTATTATGTCGAATACTTCCATCTGAGGTGTCTCTATAGCATCTGTGAAGACTACGGAGAAATTTTTTGCTAAGTCGCTTCCTGAAAAAATTTCTAAATTCTTGCCATCGAAGAAGATAGATCCTACCTTTGGTTTGAGCATCCCACTCAAACATTTTAATAATGTTGTTTTACCCGAACCATTTGGACCGAGTAAGCCCACAAAGACTCCACTTTCAATTTTAGCCGTTACGCTCTCTAATGCCTTTATCGATTTATAATTGAAGTTGACCCCTTCAATTTCAATGTTCACCATGCTTAACCGCCTCTACCTCTTTTGAGCAAAAGGTAGATGAACAATGGTGCACCTATCATAGATGTCACAACTCCTATTGGTATCTCTGATGGCCTTATTATAGTTCTTGAGAGAGCGTCTGATAAGGCTAGAAAAGATGCGCCTATAAGGGCTGATGCTGGCATTAGGAATTTGTTGTCATAACCTAGAAGAAGCCTTGCTATATGAGGTATCACTAACCCTACGAACCCTATTATACCAACAGACGCAACAGAAACTGAGACAAGTATGGCTACAACAATTATTAGATATTGAGTCAGGCTTTTTATGTCTACTCCGAGCTGTTTAGCATACTCTTCTCCTAGCAGTATGGCGTTAAGATCCTTTACCTTTATGAAAAGTAGAAACAAGCCTAATGGGATAATTGCTGCCATTATCTGAACATGGCTCCAATGAGTGGCTGAGAAGCTTCCCATCATCCAAGAAAAAATTACGTGAATGTCCTTCAATGCTAAATACTGAAGAAAAGTTACCATAGAGGATAAGAGAAAGCTGAAGGCAAGGCCTATTAGCAATACAGATATTGGTCTTAGACCAAAGGCTTTACTCGTTGTGTAAACCAGAAAGGTTGTGAAAAAGGCACCGAAGAAGGCCATGAACGTCATGGTATAGGGACCAAGAGGCTGGTAAGAAACTCCTAGTGCTACTATTATCGAAACTCCGAGAAGAGCTCCACTTGCAATACCAAGAATGTATGGCTCTGCTAGCTGATTTCTGAATAAAGTCTGTAGGCTTACCCCGCTTGTAGCAAGGGCAGCTCCTACAAATAATGTTGCAATGACCCTTGGAAGGCGCACATCAAATAGTATCTTTGCATAGATGCTCTCACCAGGGTTAGAATGAAGCAACATTTCTATGACATCGTTGAATGGTATATTAACAGCGCCTACAGATAAGCTCAAAAACAAAGAGAAGAAAAGCAATACAGCTAAAGCTAAAAAAATGAGCTTACCTAACTTAACCCTTTTACGATGATAATCGGTTGGGCTTAACTCGTTATGAGATGAGCTCATTCTATCGCCCTTTCATTTTTGGGTAAATGTTAATAACATCTCCTTTAACCTTTATCTTGCTGTGCATATAACGAACATTTTTTAAATGCTTCTTTGCTGTTTTTGATGCTTTAATAACATCTTCTTGAGAGGAAACCTTCCAAGATGCATCATGGATAGGAATAAAACCATCTATTCTATATGGTATAGATGAATCAATGCTTGCAATGAATCTGGCTATTCTTTCAATTTCATCCTGCTCAATCAATCCTGGGATCAAAACACTCTCTGCCATCAGTTCGATCCGGCTTTTGCTTAGAAGCTTGAAATTATCTAAAACTGGTTCATTGGTTTGCCCTGTATAGAATCGATGGGTATCATTATCATAAGCTTTGATGCTTACGTAAGTACTAGAAAGCCCTGCCTTTTCTAATTTTTCTATGAATTTTTTGTCTAAAATATAACCATTGGTCAATAAGTGAGTTTTAACATTAAGGGCATTAAGCATGCTGATTATATTTGGTAGCTCTTTATCAAGAGTAGGCTCTCCCTCACCTAATACAGCCCTTTTTACATTAAGTCCTTTAACAATGATCTTAAATTCATCCAAAGATAATTTTCTCAAATCGTTAATGGCTTGAAGTTCACGTTGGATATCATCTTTAAGATGGCAGTCCCAAATCAGTTGCTTTAATATGCAACCTTTACATTGAAAGTTGCATCCTTGAAAGAAGACGTATATTGAGTTATCATGAACGTGGTGTGTAATGTGATAAATGTTCGTCATTTTCTCACTAAAATTTTCTCATCATCATTTTGATATAATGGAGAATCGGATGGAAATTTTTCTACAACTCCTACTTCATAATATCCCCTTTGAGTTTTTCCTGTTTAAGAATAGCTTCTTTCACTGCTGAAGTTACCACTTTAGCCATAATCTCTCCTACCTTGGCATGTCCACCTACATAAGTTATTTTTGGACCAAAACCCGATACCACTATAATATTATCCGTTCCAGTACCTGTGGCTTGAACTTCAGAATTGTAAGAACTTCTTATATCTAAATCCTGTAAAGAAATCGTCTTTGCTTCTGTGATGGTGATTATACTTCTCGCCATCGCTCCATCTGTGAGTGAAGCGTTAGTTAAAAGGATGATATTTATTGTTCCTAAGGTTTCAAATTCACCGTCTTTTTCTATATTTTTAGCTTCATCCACGCCAATTCTTTGGGCATTAGACTTTACCCCTGCAGTAACACAAGCACAAATTTTAATATCTCCACATCCTTCTGTTTTTATAGAAATATTATCTACATCCGCGCCTGTGTATAACATTGCTGTATACTCAGGCTCAACTCCTAAATCTGCAAAAATCTTTTCTTTATATTCTTCTTCTTTCTTATTTTTGTAAAGGAAATCATGAAGTTGTACTGGAGCGTAATTGTTGCCAACAAATTTCGCTTTTTTAAATCCTTCTAGGGTTGATAGAACTCTCCTCATAATTTTAAAACTGACTAGGAAAGTTTTTACTTCTATATCTTGAAATTTATGATAAATTATTTCTGCCTTTGTCTCTTCTAGATTTAAATTAATCTCTCTGCTCTTCATATCATTCTCCTTTAGGATGATAGAACCTGATTCATGGTGAGAAATTGAACATTCCAATTCTTATCAGCTGACATGGCTATCTCATCGATTTTTTTGAAATTCTCTAAAAGCTCATCTGCCCGAACCTCGACAATCTTATAATTGGGGTCGTAAGCAGTTTTATAGCCAGAAATCTTGTTTTCAGGATAGACAAAGAATTCCACATTATTCAGATATTTTCTAGCAACATCAAAGGCTTTCAACATCTCTTCTTCTGTCGGTTTTCTTGAAAGCTTGACATCTAATTGCTCAGGGGCAAACTGAAATAATCTGTAGAGTATATTCTTATCAACACTGCTCAAGAATTTTGCAATTTTTTCAATCTCAGAAACATCAATAATATTTGGAGTAAATATCGTCCGAACATAAAAATTCAAGCCATAATCGTGCAATAATCGTACAGCTCTTAAAACATTGATGTTGCTCTTGCCGGTGTACCACTTATGAATTTCGTCTGTATATGCCTTTAGGTCCAACTTGATATAATCTACAGAGAGAGATTTTAACTTCTCAACTAGATCTTTGTCGAGCATGTAACCATTTGTTGATACGCCAATTCTACTAACCCCAAGCTTTCTTAACCCTTTGATAAGAGAGAGTAAATAATCTCGATCCTTCGTTGGCTCACCACCAGTCATTTGAACATCATCAACAAGACCTCCATAAATTATCTGGCAAGACTTGACCAGCAGGTCGAGAAGCCCCTCGACTGATAAAGTTCTTCCTACATCTCTCTTGGCAATAGCGAAGCAACCTTTACAATTAAAGTTACAGCCAGAAAGGTTAATCTTCACCTTTCTACGAGGACTTACTTCGCATGTTAGAAAAGGCACTTTCTTAAAGTTAGTCATATGCCCCACATCATCCCATCACAATATTTAGACACAGAATTCATGGCTTTTTGGATATTTTTGTGGGCGTCTTGGATAACCTGTGTTTTTGATGATTTAATATTTGGACGCATAACCGTGGGCAATCACTATTCGATTATTGGCTTTCTTTTTCCCCTTTGGCTTATAAGGACAGAGAGGATCATGGGTAAACATATCTCCTGTATAGACGTAAGCCTTTGCCCTACAGCCACCACAAATAGCATTGAACTCACAAATGCCACATTTGCCTTTAATGTTATTCAAGTCGGCTAATTTTTTCACAATATCGGAGTTACGGATTCTGTCCATTATCTCTTCAAGAGAATCTTTTCTAACATCGCCGAACATGAGCCCTAAGGTGCTACAACCATATGCTTTTCCATTATCAAGCACCTCTAGCCACTCATTACCCTTAAGATTATGGTATAGACTGCATCCGCCTGTCAATTTAAGAGAAGGCTCATTCTGTCTTAAGATACGAGTGTAGAAAATATCATAAGGCAAAAGCTTGAAACTTTTCCCTACTTCTTTGCTTAAAGCATAGATTTCGTTCAACTCCTTTTCATGCTCCTCTGGGCTTGGCTCTAGAGGTCCAAGCTTTTGTAGTTGTTCCTCAACACATATAGGTTGAGGTATGAGGCTAGCAAGACTGAAGCCTTTTGAACCTATATCTAAAGCAAGCTTTACCAAATCCTGAATTTGATTAACCACATACTTAGTGTTTACTACGCTTAGAGAGAAAAGAATCTCCTCTTTAGCACATAGTTTGGCGCCGTTAATACTTCGCTCGTGAGCTCCTTTCCCACGTAAGAAGTCATCGATTTCTTTAAGACCTGCTATACTAATGATCATTTTACAATTGCAGGAAGCTAGTTCTTTTACCATATGCTCATCGAGCTTCCAACCACTCGTCTTTACATAAGGTGCTAAGTTGTATTCTGAAGTATATTTAATGATCTCCATGAAGTCTTTTCTGATCATAGGGTCTCCTGTAGCTTCAGCCCCGCAGATGAAGAAGTTTTCTACACCGAAATCTGCAACTTTTTTAACGAACATTTTAGATTCATCTGTAGTGAGTTCATCAGGAAGTGGCTTTCCATCTCCTAGAGAATAAGCAAACTTTTTATCATAAGCTCTTGTGAAAGTCCAGACCAAATGCTTCAGTCCTTTCATAAGTCATTTCCTCTAGTTTTCCACTGATTAGCCCTATGTAAATATACTAAGCCACCTACTATTGCATGATTACAAAATCTCTTCGCTCTGTCAGTTATGGCCTTCATCCTTTGCTTCATAATATCTCCTTGACTATCATATTTCTATCCCATGAATTAACTCAGCAAGGATTTCTATAGCCTCAGCGGTTCTAGGACCTGGATGTATAATGGATTCTGACACTGCAAAGACTCTTCCTTCTTTTACTGCTTCGATTTCACTCCAGGATGGGAAGAAGCTTAAAAGATCATCAACATTTGATATTCCTGGATGTCCTTCACTGAAAAGGATCACATCAGGATTTTGAGCCAAGACTTCTTCAGAACTCACAAAAGGCCAAGCAGTGGTTGCACTCTCAAAGATATTTACACCCCCAGCAGTCTGAATAAGAGTGTTAATGAAGCTAGGTCCTCCAGCTGACATGAGAGGATCATGCCAAGCCATCCAGAAGACTTTAGGCTTAGGCAAGTTAGCTACTACATTAGAGACTTTGGTTATGTTTTGTTGCAATTCATTTATGAGTTCTTCTGCGCTGTCTTCTGCTCCTGTTACTTTGCCAACCAATGTTACAGCATCATATATGTCATCAAGGCTATTTCCGTAACCTATACCAACTACAGGAAAGCCTAGTTGTTCTAACTTCGCTACCCCTTCAGGTCTCATAAGGGTTGATACTAGAATCAGGTCAGGATTTGCTGCAATAACTTTCTCAACCTCAGGGTCTATTATGCTTTCAAAAACAGTGAGATTACCTGCTTCCTTCTTATCTACCATTTCTTGAGGCCAATCACACCATTTAGTAACTGCTACAACTTGATTGCCTAAACCTATGGAGAAGAGAGTCTCAGTTATGCTAGGAGCAAATGAGGCTATCCTCTGAGGAGGAACTCTAACTATAGTTCTACCAAAACTTAGTATTTCTGGGACTTCGGTGCCTTGTGGGACAACAAGTATAGTCCTACCATAAACATCCTTAAAAACCTTGGTGCCAAAAATAGTATTAAAATTTGCAATCAATCCATCTATCTTCTGGTTAAGTTGAGATATAGTGTAGAAGTTATAAGCTGTCACAGAACCTGTGATTAGGATCAAAACAACTAAAACTGCCACTCCGGTTTTTCCAATTTGCATGGTTGGATAGTCCTACCATCATACTATTAAAGTTTTCGTTATAGACTAGGGCGATGTTAACTTAAGGCCCACTCACCTCGAGGCTCAGTATCTCTTTAAACTTGATGTGTCTTCTAGCATCGTGTAGATATGTGAAGAGATAGAGCAATCTATTCATATGCTCAAGCATGG
>CALLJF010000003.1 GCA_938091495.1 uncultured Nitrososphaerales archaeon
ACACAGACATCAGCGCATTGGTAAAGAAATCTTACGCTCTGCTCGTCTAGAAAACCAGTGAAAAAGATTCTGTGAGCCAACTTCATATTGTTAACTTGGACCTTGAGGAAGTCTTTCATTCCTCCCTCACCAACGATCACAAGTTTTGCATTTACTCTAGCCAAAACCTTGGGCATGGCGTTGATCAGCACATGAATTCCTTTTTCATTAACAAGGCGTCCTACAAAGAGGATGATCTTTTCATCAGGCTCTGCAAACTTGCTTCTAAACTCTTGCTTGTTGAACTCTTGCTTAAACACATCTACATTAACACCGTTCGGAATCATCACCACCTTATCTTCCGGCAGTCCAAATGCCCACCTTGTGTGAGAAACCATGTATTGGCTGCAACACACAACCTTCCAAGCCTCATGTGCAAGCCATGCCTCTGTCTCATGGATCATCCTCTCATAATTTGTGTGAAGACCGTTTCTTCTCCCTACTTCAGTGGAATGTATAGTAGCCAATAAAGGAATCCTAAAGATGTGTTTTAGTCCTATTGCAGCATTAGCAACAAGCCAGTCGTGAGCATGAATGAGATCGACTTTTCCATTTAAATTACTGATAATAGTCGCAGCTTCCTTTTGCATATTCACGTTCATTAGATAGTCCCACGTGGCGAAGTCTGGAGAAGGAGTCTTGTATGAATCCACGCGAATAACATGGACACCATTCACTTCTTCGTATTCTGGTGCTCCTGGGAAGTCACAAGTGACTACATAAGTATCTACTCCCATATGGGCTAAGTGACTGGACAAATTGTAGACATGAGGAGAAATTCCTCCAACTGTTCGGGGTGGAAACTCCCAAGAAAGCATTACGACTCGAAGTTGACGGTTCAACTGAAAATCACCCTAATCCAAGCTTAAGATGCTAGATTTGGGAAGATACCTAGTGCTTTTCTATAGGCTATAAGAATCTCGTCGATCCAGGCTTGCGAATAGGGTGAAACAATATCTATCTTTTCAAGGGGCGTTTTATAAATTCGTTTCACCTCTTGTTTCATCCATTCTGATTTGACCAAAACTCTTTCAGCTTCATCGACGCCCAACAGTTCTAGACCTTTTATTGAAAGACTCAAAGGAGCACTAGAGCCATGAGATCGATGATCTTCAAGACTGTCTATAGAGAAGACAAACGGGATTCCTAACCCTCTCTTTAAGCTCACTGCAGCTGAAGTGAAATGCCAATCACATACATCGATAAGATCAACTTCACGTTTGACAAAGTAAAAAATATCGGCAGCAACTCGTTCAACCTCCTGATTTAGGTTGAGGGCCCATGTGATAATGTTTATCTGGGATTTAACAGGATTTGAAACTCTGTAAGCTTTGACCCCGTCTGCTCCTTGATGATAGCCTACCCAAGAGTCATGATATGTAACAACGTATGTGTCAACACTCTTTTTCACGAGGTCAATTGCAAGTTTGTTCACATAATGAGAAAGCTGTCCAACAATTCTCGGTGGAAACTCCCATGTGAAGATTATGACGCGCAAGGTAAAACCTCAATCAGGTGAAAAGTGAGCAAACCCTAATTATTCCATTGCCTGTCAAGTAGTGTCTTATGTTTCCCTCATTATCAGTGAGGCTTATGGTGTACCCTTCAGACTGATACTTATTCATGATTTGATTGACTTCATTTACGTCGGTTTGAAGAATCTGTGCCAATTCGTCAGATTTCTTCGCCTTCTCTCGACTCGTAGCACCTAGATTGTGCAAGATTAGAAGGATTCTCTCAGAAAGCCGATAATCTTTCTCACTCAACTCTTTTCATCTCTAGCATCTTTAGTTACAAGGTGTAACAGCCAAATAACTTTTATGGAATAAATATATATTCAAAAGTGTGAATACATTCAAAAGCTGGTATGAATGGTCAAAGATGACTTTAGCGTTCTGATGCTCTCTTGGGAGTTCCCACCTAGAATCGTAGGCGGAATATCATCTCACGTTAACGATCTATCTTTAGCCTTAGCGAAGAAAGGTATAAGCGTACACGTAGTCACTTGTGACTTCCCAGGAGCACCAGAATACGAGGAAATTCAAGGGGTCTTCGTATACCGTTTTGATTCGTACAAAATCCCTGCCTACAGCTTTCTCTCATGGGTCCTTTCAATGAATCAAAACATGATTCAGAGAGCTATGGAGGTAATAGATGCACATTATGGAAAAGTTGATCTCATTCATGCTCACGACTGGCTCGTTGCTATGCAGCGATTAGGTTGAAGGACTTTTATGGAAAACCTTTGGTGTCTACCATGCATTCTACAGAGGCTGGTCGAAGAGGTGGAATTCGCAACGGCTACCAAATGACCATAAACGAAGTGGAGAGACACCTTGTCAATGAAAGCTCAAAAGTAATCTGCTGTAGCAACTATATGGCGAATCAGATTTCTGAAACATTTAACTTTCCAAGAGAAAAAATCTCCGTGATTCCAAATGGAGTAAACGTTTCTAAATTTGACATTAAAATAATTGATGTCCAAACTGTTAAGAGGCGATATGCAGAGCCTAATGAAAAGATGGTTGTATATGTTGGAAGGCTGGTTCACGAGAAGGGAGTTCATGTACTGATTGGCGCAGTTCCGAAGGTGTTAGATGTATTGCCAAACGTGAAGTTTGTGATCGTTGGTGAGGGAGGGATGAAAGAGTATCTGTTAAAAGAGGCTTGGGACTTCGGTGTTTCTGATCACGTTTTCTTCACTGGTTTTGTAGACGAGAGCATGCTGGTATCGCTTTACAAAGTGAGTGACGTTGCAGTTTTTCCTTCTCTTTATGAGCCCTTTGGAATAGTAGCGTTAGAAGCCATGGCAGCGAAGGTTCCAGTAGTAGTATCAGACACAGGAGGTTTATCTGAAATCGTTGAGCATGATAAGACAGGAGTAAAAGTATATCCAAATAATGTAGAGTCATTGGCATGGGGGATTCTAAGGGTGCTTAGAGATCAAGCCTTCGCAAACAAGATTCGAGAAAATGCCTATCAAAATGTTGTTGAAAACTATAATTGGGACAAAATCGCAGAGGAAACAATAAAAGTGTATCGTGAAGGTGTAACTTTGGTTCAACCGAGAATAGTTGCAAAGTATAAGGTAGAGTTTCCTTCTTCTAAATTTGATAGTTATCCCAATGAGTTTAGAATTCTCCTTTCCCTATACACCTTTGGAGCCATTGATAGCGAACATGCAAGGTTGGCTGAGGAACTGTCTAGCATGCTGAGAATAAAGGTTAAGGAAATCCTAAGACTACTTCAAAAACTAATAAGCTTTGGATATATCGAGACTTCTATAGATCACTTGAAAAGACTGAGGTATCACCTTACCAAATCTGGGATAATAAAAGCATTCACTTTTTTCTTGATAGTCAAAAACATTGCATTACTGTTTGAGCTAACTTTTTAATCTCTGTAAAACGATGATTGGAAACCTGAAACAGATCTTGTCTAAGTTTCTCTCCTTGAACCCCTGAAACTTGAACCTCCTTAAACTTCTGAGCTAACTTTTCATCTCTTAGTGAGAAAGCTGCCCACTTTTCAAAGTCTCCCCTTCGATTGTGAAACTCGATAGACTTTATGTTAACCCTTTGAAGAGCATCGCACATTCCTGCAAGACTCCAGACCTTAACTCCAGTGAAGTCTTCCTCCTCCGAGCCCGTGTAAAAGAGGAAAGGCTCATTCGCAGCAATAATATATGATCTTACCCTTGACTCGAAGTCGAGGATGGCGCCTTGGGCAGTGACAAAAGCATCTATTGGAGAGTCGTAAGGGTTAAAATAGGTATGAACTTCGCCTGGCGCCCCACCAGCCGTAAACATATAGTAAAGATGATCACTGGCTAGAAGATATCTCCAGATCTTTAGAAACTCTTCATCTTTGGATTCCTTGACTAGTGGTTCTAGTTCCTTTGTTACAGTATAGTACGCCCACTGCATTGTATTTCCGAGCCAGCAACTTGTGTCTCGTTCAATGTCAGCCCAAGAGACTGTGCCACCGAGTTCAGGGACATCGACTTCTCCAACAGCCTTATACTTGCTCAGAACCTCTGAGGGTGTTGCCATTTGGAGATTTTCCCACTTCAGAATTTCCCTCGGCAAGTATCTTAAGAAATCAAGTATCCCAGTTTCTGGCCAATGATGTTCACCAAAGGTTTCGTAGTCTGGAAAGATGTTGATGCACTGACCTTGAGTTGCTGCCAACCAAGTAGCATATTTTTCAGCCGTCAGCGGCCACTCACTCCACTGTCTATCCGAGAATCTAAAACCGATGTCATCTGTAAGTTTATAGTTTCTTAAGAGAACCTTGATCTTCTCACAATTCTTTGCCTTATACACGTAGTTCGGTGACCTGCCCTTTAGGACTCTCTCAACTCCCTCGGTGAAGATTCCAATGTAGCCCATTTTCTCCACGACTTTGGCTATAGCGTTATTGTAAAGGAGTTCCGTATTCTCAAAAGTTAGTGGTTCAGCGTTAAGAAGATCTTTCATTACTTGTCTGTGCATCTTGATCTGCTCGACGAATTCATCTCTGACTGGGTATAATCCAGTTAGAGAATGGTAGTAGGTCTGGTCTAGAAACTCAACACATCTTGTTTCGCTCAGTTGTTTAAACGACTCTAAAAGATCTGGACTGTACGCTTCACACTGTTCAAGAAAAATTCCAGATATACTGAAGGAAATCTTAACCTTTTTCTTTTCTCTTTTGAACTCATCGATAAGTTGAAGCAATATGTTGTTGGATGGGAAGTAGCATTTCTTGCAAGCCCGTTCAAATATCTCCCTATTCTTAGCTTTGTCAAAATAAAAATCAGACAATTCTCCTTTGCGCAATCGGCGGAACATGTTCCTCTCCCAGAAGAAACCTTTCTTGATTCTAATGGGCTGGTGAACCTCGAATACAAAAACCACGTCAGTCAATCCTAGCACCTACTTTACTATATTTAGTGAGTAGAGTTTCTTTAAGCTTTAGGGTCATTATAACAAATAATGCATGAGTAATCGCTGAGCAGAAGTTTCAGAACTTCAACCATTCCACGAATAGTTTCTTAGATCCATCTAAGCTCAATCCTAAAGGTATCCAAGCTCCTTTGTGGCTATTACAAACATAGAATGGCTCCAACAAAGAGGGCTGACTGAAACTTGGAGATCATTCTCAAATATTTGTTCTGGAATGAATTTTTGTACTCTGTCTAACACCCAGTTGTAGTATTCAAGAGCTTTCTCCTTGTAACCTAATCTTGCATAGTATATGCTTAGCCAAAAGTTGAGGAGGGGCCAGGCTCCAGCACCCTTCTTTCGGTGCATGGTTTTGTAAATCCAACCATCATACTCATCATGTTCGTATCTATGAAGCCCTCCGTTCACTACAAGCTTCCTCTCCATCTCCTCTACACTTGCAACGACTCTTTTATCATTGGGCGGAAACACCTCAAAGGGATAGACTAGCCCCAGCGTTGAAGCGTCTATTCTCTTGTCACTGAGCTTTCCATAACTCCTAAAGAAATAACCTTCACAGTGCTTCTCAAGTCTTTCCCGCATCTGCTTGGCTACATTCATCCATTTTTTATTAGGCATAAAAACATTCGCGCATTCTAGTCCCTTTATACATGCAGCGAGGGAATAAGTGAAGTTTTCTTCTAAGTCGGGAAAGGCGAACCTTTCTTCCCAGAGGTCATTGGTAACCTCATCGAAACAGTTTCCTTTCCACTTTTTACATATCCCATCAGCCGCAATGCGAATGATTTTCTCATATTTAGATGCCTTTTTTAAGCCATCTCTGAAGTGGTGCCAAATGGCCCACAAAAAAGACCCTGTCTGATCCGGCTGAAAACTTCCAGATGCCTTCAAACCATTAACAAAATAATTCTGATAAAACACTCCATTATCTTGAAAATCCTCTGCCCTATTAATGCACCAATCAAAAAACCTCTCTTGAATGTTCTTGATTCTAAGGATGTCTGCAGCTACACAGGCAAAGGAGGCATCCCTAGGCCAAACGTAAGTATAGTATTTCGCGTCTTTTGCGAAATATTCTTTGGAGCAGTTAGCAGCTACAATAGCGCCATTTTCCAAGGCACAGTCCAAGATTACTTGTCTACTGGTTTCTATCATCCTCCTAACTTTCATATTCAAGTTATCGCTCACCTTACCATTTTTACTTCATGAAAATCTTCGTTCAAAAATAACTGATAAATCTATCGCAATTATTTCCCTATCTTTTGATGAGACGGCAGTTAATATCTTGTTAAAATTCTTGTATGTTCTTTATTATATTAGCATAAAAAAATTTGGAGATAACTTTATAAATTTTTCAACGAGAAATTTTCTTGTGAAAGAAAGTACTGTTGTTTACGTTACACTTGAGACAGACTTAATAGATGGGGGGAGGTATTGGTGGGCTAGGCATTTTAACTTCTGACGTTTTTCATGAGGCAAGAAGGAGAAACTCACCTTTTTACCTATTTTCACCTCTCTACCCAGTAAAATTACATCAAAAAATTAATAATGGCTCTGTAGAAATGGAAAGAATAAAATCAATAATAATTCTTTGAAGAAAATTGATAGCTTCAACGGGATACCAAATGGTATTCCGTTGAAGTGTCTGTTTATCTGCACGAGCTTAGCATAGAAAATACTAGAAGTTATTTTATTGAAATGACTCCAACTGAAGGAAATGGTTGGTTAAAAGATTAGAACTTTATAATGAAAAGGATGAAGGACAGCAAGTATTTGTTAGATATACATTCGCAAGGTCTATAGCAAGATTCTTGAGGAAGAATGGCATATCACCAAAATTGTATCACTTGAACGAAAGCGATACAGCCTTTCTAATTCTAGCAGTCGATGAAGAAGATATGAAGGGTAGATTCATCAGGAATACACATACACCTCAACTACACGGTCACAAAAGATTCAGAAAAGAAACTTGTGAATGTCTGATGGAAGACAAATCTTTAGAGAAGCTAAAAGTAGGAGAAGAGGAGTATGGAGATATGAAACTCATAAACTTTGGGAGAATACTGGCATATTACAGCGAGAAATTATGTTGTGTTTCAGAACTACATGAAAGAGTGACAAAAGAATGCCTTTATCCTGAATTCAAAGAAAAGATAACTTCGGTAACAAATGGCATCAGCCTTGACTGGATTAGCCCTCATCTACAAAACCTGTTCAACCAATATATTGCAGGTTGGGAAAATAATAGTGAGCTATTGAAGAATCTAGATGTGATTCCTGACAGTAAACTTCTCGAAGCTCACCACCTCAATAAGAGAGAACTCTCTGAACGATTTCTTGAATGGAAGAGGAAACAGGAAGTTGTTTCTAATTTTGATGAAATTAACATTAATAATACCGTATTTACATGCGCCAAAAAGGTTAACTGAGTACAAGAGGCTAGACCATTTTCTAAAGCTCATCGATTTTTTTCCTGAAGCGACTTTTATTTTTGCTGGTGGACCGATAAGGGAATGGGGAGATAAATTCCTCAAAAGTTTGATCAATACTATAAAAAATTCTGAAACATCCATAGTTTATGTTTTAAATCATAATAGAGAAAAAGCGAGATATATGGTGGCTGGTTCAGATGTAGGAGTAAACATACCAGTATCGACCAGTGAGGCAAGCGGTACGAGTTGGATGAAGACGATTGTCAATGGGAATATTTTAGTCTCCACACCATCTGGAAGTGTGCCTGAAGTAATAACCGATGGCAAGAACGGACTCATAGTACGTGACGACTTGTCTAATTTAAGAGAGAAATTAGAAGAGGCTGTAAGTTTTACAAGAAATGGTGAATACGCTGAGTGGATTAGAAACTCAATTTCTTCTTCTTGCTTTGTCTTAGCCCCTCGAATGTTCGATGATTATATATCAAAACTTTACTGTTAAAATCCTTAAAAATGGGGTGGGGAATGGCTTAACCCACCCCGACCGAGGCTGCTGAGGCACTTCTCTTGAACCAAAGTTTGGCTGTATGGATGGATAATCCATCCTACTATATAAATATTACTAATCAGATAGAAAAAGTTGACCTTTCAAAGACCTTCAACTTTAAATCTATTCCCTCAAACCCTAAAAAGATTAACATCAATGCTTTAATCAAGAATAAAGCCTATTTTTATTAAAGTTCGATTTCTTTTTAATAGGTGCGTTAAGATGCAAAGAAGATGTTCAGAAGAGTTCGATCTTGAGCAGATAGACATAGCCCCTACTATCTCTAAAATAATGAATATAACTTTCCAGTCTGATGGAAAGCCAATAGAAGAAATTGTTACTCATGGAAAAAATTATAATAAAATATTGTTGCTCATCATAGACGCTTTTGGATACTCACATTATATAAAATCAAAAAACTTCTTTCAAAACATAAGCAAGATGAGTAATAATGGAAGATTCTATAGGTGCAAAGCAAACGCTGACAGGACTACGCCTGCAATAGCCTCAATTCTCTGCGGAAGAAAGCCTGAAGTGCATAGGATTTACAGTACAGGAGACGTCTACAAAAGCCACTTTAAATCGATACTTGAGACTGCATCTGAACAAGGCATCAAGTCCGCTATAATCATGGAAGAAAAAGGCGCTTTAACTTTTGAAAAACGCATAGATGCAGTCAAATTTGTGAAGGAAAGAGATAATATTATAGAGTTCGACGATATTGCTAAGGAAGCTACTATAGAGGCGATAAAAGAAGGATGCAAGCTAACTGTTACGCATTTAAGGTCTCTTGATAAATTGGGCTACACTCTTAAAGCTATTAGGTATGTTGATAAGAATGTATTAGAGATTGCCAAGGCTTATGGCACTAATGGCTTGATAATGCTCTGTGGAGACCATCCACCTCACGAATCGAAGGAGTATCTAGTGCCTTTTATAGTAAGTAAAGTTGTTTAAATTATGGATAATTGCTTCAGTTAATTTCTTCCATCAAGAATGGAAAAGCATTTAATTTTGCTATTTGATCTTTTCGAATTCTTTTTTTGCAGCATTACAAATCGGGCAAACCCAATTTTCAGGCAGATCTTCGAAGGGAATCCCAGGCGGTATTCCGTTCTCAGGGTCGCCTCTCTCAGGATCGTATATGTAGCCACAAACAACGCATTTCCATTTTGAAAAACTTTTGCACTGAACCTTCTCAATTTCATCAACTATCTTTTCATATTTTTCGTGTATCATTCTTCTATCAAAATCTAAAAATTCTTGAACCATGCTTTCTTGCTCTTGCTTTGTGAAATATTCCATACATGGGAAAAAGAATCTCTTGTCTTCTTTCTCGATATGCTTGGAATAAAGTTCAACCAAATCTTTCATTAGCTTCAGTATGTCGCTCAATGCTTCAACGTCACCTTTGCTATGATTCTCTTTAGCCTTCTCAAGGTTGCCTACAGTCTTCCTTGCATAAACATGCTCTTGAATCAATTCTTGCATTATCTTATTATGATCAACAGACATATTCTTTTTTGCAAGATCCCTGAAAAGAATATCCTCTTCCTTACCATGATGGCGTCTGTCAGCATACGTTCTGAGAAAGTCTATTGCAACATCGATGAAGTTTGAATCCACCCCTTTCTTTTCGCCTATTCTATCCAATTCTACCTTCATCAGTTTGATTACGCGTTCAATAAGCCTGTGTTCTTTCATCAAAAGACCAATGGGTAGCAAGTTCACACCCTCGAAGATGCCTTCAAAGATCAAACATATATTATTTTAGTATGCAGAAGAGTCACATGACTTAAGTAGAGTAAGAGGAAAACTGATTAAAAATGCTTTAGAGAAGCTTACATGAAACTCTGTTGTATGCCTCGATAAAATCTCGTGCAAACTTGTCAGCATACTTCTCAGTACCTCTATGCTCATTATCGAAGTTTCTGAGATGGTGGTAAAATTCATGCAGAATTGTAAAGGGGTCGTAAAGATACTCTCTCTTAGCAGCTAAAATTTCTTTTCTTTTTCCTGAATAAGCCGCTCTGACCCTTTTCGAGCGACCTTTGAACACCCCTATCCCTATCTTAGGCTCATCAACATGAAAATGTCTACTAAGAAGCGCTATAGCTTTCTCAGGCTGATAATTCAGTATAGTCGCTACGATCATTGCTTTAAAATAGTCGTTGAATTCTGAGGTCATGGGAAATGACAACTGCATCCAATATTTTAGTCTATATTGTAAAGTTGATGGTTCTTAACTCACAGACTTCCTCTTTGGTTTCATATTCCTTAACAAATCGGAGCAAAATATTCGAGAATAAAGAGAATCATGACTAAGAAGTTTCGTTAATGATACGAAGATCTTTGAATTTTTAAAGATAATTTTTGATGATTATTCGACTACGATCATGGTCAAGGTGGATCTGACATGAGGCAATCGGCGAATCTTCCAAGTCAGAACTTCTTTGAGCTTTTCTGTCGATCCAGCCTGAATCTTGACTACTGTATCATAGACACCGTAGACTCGATGGGCTTCTAAGACCCCTTCTACCTTCTTCAACTCCTTGAGCAAATCTTCTTCGGAGCCAGGCTCAACGTTGATAAGAACGAAAGCTGTTGTCATTTTCTCACCTATTATTATGAAAACACGATATTAAAAAATGTTGTCATAAGAAAAGTTTAATTCTTGCCTAACTATTGTTTTTTGGGATAAGTTTGGTAAACCTCCCAGAAAATGTGATGAAGGTCATAAACGATCCAAAGGCATCAAAAGTCCTTGCAACAAAAACTCCCGAAGGAGTTATACATACAATTCATGTAGGATCTATAATCGCTCCTAACCCTAACACAATAGCCTTCGCTGCTGTATTAATGAAGGAAACTAGCAAAAACCTTGAAGAGATGAAGAGGAAAGGTGAGTTAGCATCCATTCTTGTAATCTTAGGAATGGAAGCCTATCAGATTAGAGTAAATATAAAGAGTTACGAAACTTCAGGACCCATCTATGAAAAACTAAGCGAAGAAATCGAGAAACTAGGTCTAAAGGTGAGGGGCGTTTGGATTACAGAACCTGCTGAAATCTGGAATCAGAGCGCATCCTACGAAGCAGGCAAAAGAATCGCATAAAATTGCCTTTGTTGCAAATTAGAACATATATTACTTAGAGTATCAAATATTTATAGCGTTCACATTTAAATAACTCTCCAAATAAGTTATAAAGCCACGAGGAGGCTGAACAGAGGAATCACTCCAGAAATACTTGATGAACTAGAAACTTATTACAGTAAAAGGATGTGATTAGTTCTTTGAATACTCAACTATCGTTTAAAGAAAAGAAAGATGCCCTTACCATCGTCAAGTTTGGTGGAGGAGTCATAAAGCCCTACGGAGAAGGCATTCCTGATATAGTGAAAAGAGTTAGAGAGATAAGGCAAAAAGATGGCAAAGGTCCAGTTGTAGTGGTGTCTGCACCGAAGGGGGTTACAGACCTTGCCATAGACATAGGAGAAGACTGCGCCAAAACAGGTTTCATAAGCAACAAATCTTTCAAGTTAAGAAATCCTTATGAGAGAATTAGAGACTCATACATTAAGGAATTTCATAAAAGCGCTTTCAACGATGAATTGAACAGATGCTTTGAGGAAGTGGATGGAGCATTAGAGCAAGTAGCAAGGAATAAGGAGTTTGAGGGCGGGAATAGGGCTATTGTCTTGGCTTATAGCGGTGAACTTTTGATGGCAAAAACCATGGACTTTGTTTTAAAGAGTAATGGCATAGACTCTTTGAGTATGCCTTTTGAAGAATGGCCTATTATTACTGATAGGAGTTTCGAGGGAGCCACTTTCTTACTTGATGAGTCTAAAAGAGAATCTAGGCATTTGATAGAATACATCAATGAGGGTAAGGTTCCTATCGTTGGTGGTTTTATAGGCAAGACCATCTATGGAAGAGAGACTACGTATGAAAGGGGAGGCTCTGATAGAACCGCTGTCGATGTTGGGATAGTTTTGTCTCATGTTTATAATGTAATTGTTGACTTCGAGAAAGATAGCATGGTCATGAGTGCCAACCCAAAGGTAGAAGGCATAAGTAAAAACGAATTGGACCCTGTTTGGAGTTTATCATATAATGAGGCTACTCTTGGTGCCCAGTATGGTATGGACATAGTTGACTATGTTGCTTTGATGGACATACAGCATGCAAGTTTGAATCTATTGCTTACAGTAACTGACATAAAAGACCCAAAGAGATGTACGAAAATCCAAAGAGAAGCATCACATGAAGATAGCAACCCCATCAAAATAGTAACTGGCAAGAAGGATTGTATCATCCTAAAGATAAGAGAAAGAAATAAACTGTCTCTGAGAGATTATTTGGGGAAGAACAGAAGGTTCGAGGGCTTTACTGAATTAAGACCTTACAAAAAAGATGACGAGTGGGTATCCAAACTATTGTTTCTCGATGGGGAATTCTTCAGAAAGAATGAAGAGATAATAAGAAGATACGATGAATCATCTGAAGTTGAGCGTGACTTAGGAGCCATTACATTGATAGGGGATGAGATGTATAGAGTGCCAGACGTTTCTGCTGAAGTTCAAAGCGCCATAAAAGGATACGGGATCAACATTGAGAATGCTGACGCTCAAAAGGAGACTTCTAGCATACTTATCATAGTCAAGGAAGAGCATGTAGAAAAATGTGTAAGTTTGATTCATAAGAGAAGAGTAGAGTTGAACGTAAAAGCGAACAAGAACAAATTCTAGACGATCTTTTAAGATCTCTTTTGCTATTCAATTTTTAAAGTATAGAAATACGATCTCCATTAACCAATTATACATTATAAACAATATATACTTCTCTTACTATTTTTGGTAAAGGATAAAAAGGTGAAATAACTGAAGGTTGAACATGTAATTTAGGTGAAAAATAGATGGGAACAATTTTGTTAAAACTTAAGACCAAAGTGGAAAGACCTCTTGACGCTTCTGTTATAAGCCCTGATGTCTTCGCAGGAAAGTCTCTAAAAGAAATAGAGAGCTTAGAGCTATGGAGAGGAAACAAGAAGGTAAAATTGGGAGAAGTCTTCGAAGTTTCAGGCGAATCAGGTCAAAAACCTGAAGAGATTACGATAACAATAGAAGGCGATCTATCAAAGGCTAGGAGAATAGGCAAGCAGATGACTTCTGGCAAGATAATCGTAAATGGAAACGCTGGTTTTTACGTAGGGGATAGCATGAAAGGTGGAGAGATTCATGTTCATGGTAATGTTGACTCTTGGCTTGGCTTTGAGATGAAAGGGGGAAATATAGAGGTTGATGGTGATGCAGGAGACTATATAGGCTCAGCTTATAGAGGCTCAAAGAATGGAATGAGCGGGGGGACTATCATCGTAAAAGGGAATGCTGGGAGTGAGGTTGGCTGCTTTATGAGGGATGGTCTAATAAGAATAGGGGGAGATGTAGGATTATATGCAGGGGTTCATATGCAAGGCGGTACTATCTTCGTCTCTGGAAGCTCTCTCGGTAGGCTTGGTGCTGAAATGACAGGAGGAAAGGTAATAGTGATGGGAAAGGTTCCTGATGTTCTGCCAAGCTTTATAATAGATGAGATCAGACCGAACATAAAAGTGGGAGCAGATAAGATAACAGGTTCCTTCTACTCCTTCTCAGGAGATATGACAGAAGGCGGAAACGGAAAGATCTTCATATCAGCCCCAAACAATGAACATTTCAAAAAGAAGGAGGCATACATCCTCTAAGGTGATGAAATTGGCTATAAGTGTAAACTTGGGAGCTTTGAATATAGTAAAAGAGATGATAGAAAAGAAGGATGAATTGGCTATAGCAGTTGCAAAAGCTGAGAATGGATCAACCATCATAGATGCAGGGATAAAGGCCAAAGGAGGTTTCATGGCTGGAAAGTATATCACAGAAATATGCTTAGGAGGTTATGGTAAAGCATCTTTATGCTACTTTGATCATGATGGGCTATCTTTACCTAAGATCTTTGTCTCGACAGACCATCCAGCTATTTCTCTATTAGGTTCACAGTTTGCTGGCTGGAGGATAAGCGTAGAGAAATATTTTGCCATGGGATCTGGTCCTGCTAGAGCCATACCTATGAAGCCCAAGGAACTATATGCAAAGATAAAGTATCAAGATTCAGCAGACTCAGCAGTCATAGTTTTAGAAACTTCTGAGGAGCCTCCTGTAGATGCATTAAATTACATTTCAAAAGAATGTAAAGTCAGTCCAGATAAATTATATGCAATACTCACACCAACATCGAGTGTTGCTGGCTCTACTCAGATTTCAGGAAGAATAGTGGAGACTGGGCTGCATAGATTGGTGGAGTTAGGGTTTGATCCTCTAAAGGTTCTGTATGGTTGTGGTCAAGCACCTATCGCTCCATCACATCCAAAGGCTACAAAGGCCATGGGAAGGACAAATGATATGCTCATGTATGGAGGAGAGACCTTCTTCATGATAGATGATGAGGATGATCAAGAGATTACAAAACTGCTTGAAAAGGCTCCATCATTATCTTCACCAGCCTATGGTCAACCTTTTTACGAAATCTTCAAGGCTGCAAACTTTGACTTTTATAAGATAGACCCTGCTCTATTCGCACCAGCATCTATCACTATTAATAACATAAGGACTGGCAATACCTTTACTGCAGGAAAGATCAACCCAGATATTGTGAAAAGGTCTGTAGGACTCTGAATAGTCTTATCTTACAGTATTTTTTTACATTTTTATCATGCTCGACACACTTGCACAAAGACTGTTTAAAATATTAACGAAGCGGTATTTTGAGAAAGGATATTAGTTAAGAAAAAATAGATTTTAATGATTGAACTTGCCCCAAAGGATAGGATTACTTACAAGAGACACTGAATCATGGTGCTCCAATCAATTGCTAAAGTCTATGGTTAAGAAAGGTATCGATCCTCTATGCTTTAGCCTGCCAGATTTGGTTGCCAGAGTAACCATCAAGCCTTATGTTACAACAAAGGAAGGAATAGACTTGCTCAAGGAATTAAGTGCTATTCTAGTTCGACCTATAGGTAGAGGATCTTTAGAAGAGATCATCTTTAGATTGGATGTTCTTCGTGGATTAGAGAGAAAAGGTTTAATCATAATTAACCCGCCAAGAGCCATAGAAATTTCTGCTGATAAACATCGTTCATTGACTCTAATGGAAGAGCAGGGCATAAAAGTTCCTCCGACTATAGCCACTGAAGATACTGAAGCTGCGATGAGAGCCTTTGAAGAGTTAGGAGGAGATGTAGTAATAAAACCTATCTTCGGCTCTAGAGGAATGGGCATAGGTAGAGTCAACGATCCAGAGACTGCTTGGAGAATCTTTCATGCCTTGAGCTATACTAGACATGTATTATACATTCAAAAATTCATTCCTCATGGTACTAGAGATATAAGGCTCTTTGTGATTGGGGATAGAGTTATAGCTGCCATGTATAGAGAAGCTGATAGCTGGAAGACGAATATAGACAGAGGGGCAAGGCCAGTTCCTTTTGAACCATCCAAAGAGCTTGAAGATCTAGCCATAAAAGTTGCCAAAACAATAGGTTGCAAAGTTGCAGGAGTGGATGTGATGGAGAGCCAAGAAGGATACATAGTGAATGAGATAAACAGCCAGCCAGGCTTTAGAGGATTACAGCTTGTAACTAAAGTTAATATTGCAGATGAGATTGTAGACTACATCCTTGAGAATATACGACGTTGATACTTCTTTTCTGAAAATTAATTTTATGGACTAGTTTTCTTTGTTTTTCTCGCTTTTTCCACGAACGTGAAGATCAGCCATGCTATCACTCCATAGATTACCCCATTAAACACTGCGAACACCAAGGTTGTTGCAGGTACCCCAAGTACTAAGTACCCAGTTTCTGAGACGCCTAATAAGCCGTAAAGCTGTATTCCCGGAGGTAGATAAGCATACACCAAGGTGGCTAACAAGAATACTATGAAGACTATTAAGAACACTATTGCCCCCCCTCATCAGTTTGGTCGATGAGCCGGATAATAACTTTCCCATAAATTTTCCTTATCCCGCTATTTAATACATCTCTAGAGCTTCTTTTAGTTTGATCTGGTACGGACCGAGTTTACCTCCAAAGTTTACTGCAGATATCTTGACTACACCAGGCACGTTCATGGCTGCCTTTATTCCTACTGCTGTAGCTTTTTTGACTATATCTTCTGTCAAGCCGTTGAAGACAAGTTCGTATATGCTGTTCACATTTGGAGGGACTTTTGAGTCAGGAACAACCCCTTTCAATACAGGACAGAAAGGATGATTAGTTGATGCAGGTAGCTTATACTTTGTAGAGCCTACCTTTGACCCTGAGCGGCAGATTCCACCTGGGAAGGTTAGAACAACCCCCTCTACTTTGCCCATGGCTTCAACAGCATCCTCTGATGCTTTTAGAGCAGATTTTTGATTTTCAGCCATTATTAGAAAATTTCCACCAGCCACCGCTTTTTTCAATCCGAATCTATCCTCGATTATGAATTCTCCTTCCATGACCGGAATTCTCCATACCTTCTTTCCAAAGACCTTGTCTAACTTTTCAAAGCCATCGCCAAACATTCGAATGGATTTGCCCAGTCTTGTGTATTTTTTAGCATCTGGTATACCATTGAATATTGCTGTAGTTGGGCAGGTTAGGATGCACTGACCTATTCTTGCCAGCATCTGAAACTTTAGCATAGGTAAAGTCCTATGATAGATCTGAACGTAAACTCCAGGTCTTCCATCCGGAGTCTTTTCTGGAGGCACTATCGTTCCTTCTACACCTGCCTCTGCTGGGGACATGATTATAGAAGAGGCAAAGCCTGTGGCAGTCCTACCTGCAGTCAGAGCCCATTTCTCGTTTTCAGCAGTCACTAGCATTCTACCAGCGATCATAGGAAAGGCTTCAGCAAAAGTATCTTCAACTTCTACTTCAGGCAATTTATTTAAACCTCACCTTTAAGTGACTAATGATGGCATTTAAAATATTTTCTAATAAATATGAGTAAAGCAATTAAATACTTTGAAGCTCAAAATAGAAAAATAGTTATAAATGCGATAAGAATGCTTAAGTTGGGGAGAAATTTGGTAGATTTTGATAAAATCGTAAGAGAAATCCCTCAAGGTTCTCTCGAAAAAGTTTCAGACGAATTGGTCAAAGTTCTTCTTGGTTCTCCAAATACTGACAAGATGCCCGAAAGGTTGGCAAAGGCTATACTTCGCCATTGGCAGTGTGATGAATTATCATCGCCTGCAGGAGTCAAAGTCCTTTTAGAAGCGTCCATGACTTTGGAGGAAGAGAAGACTAAGGCTTCTCTTCAAGCCTTGGGAGTTCAATTGTAAGGAGGTTTGAAAATGCCAAAATTTGGAATAGAGTTCGTGCCAACAGATGCGTATTGGAAGGTAGTCTATCATGCAATACAGGCTGAAAAGGCTGGCTATGATTATGTGTGGATTACAGATCATTTCAACAATCGTAACGTCTACGTTTTGCTAACAAACATAGCCATCTATACAGGCAGAATCAAGTTTGGACCTGGTGTCACAAATCCATACATGCTTCATCCCATAATGACTGCTCAATCTATGGCTTCTTTGAACGAAATGGCTCCAGGGAGAGTAGTATGTGGTCTAGGAACAGGTGATAAGACAACTTTAGATATGGTAGGTATAGAAAGGGCTAAGCCATTATCTGCTGTAAAAGAAGCTGTCCAGATAATTCGAGAGATAACAGCAGGGAAGACTGTAAAGCTGGCTGGAGAAGTCTTTAAAGTGGCTGGAGCAAGGATGAACTTCAAATCCATAAGTCCAATTCCTATATTCATTGGAGCTCAAGGACCGAAGATGCTATCTCTTGCCGCTGAAATTGGTGATGGAGTTCTCATTAATGCATCGAATAAGAAGGATTTCGAAGATGCTATGAAATACATAAAAGAAGGAGTTGAGAAGGCTGGTAAGAAATTACAAGATGTTGAGGTCGTTGCTGCAACTTCCTTTTCTGCCCATGAAGACATAGCGAAGGCTCAAAAGGCTGCCATTCCAGTAGTAGCATTCATAGTTGCAGGAAGTCCTGAATTGATCTTGCAGAGGCATGGCATACCTATAGAATCAGCCAATAAGATAAGAGAAGCAATATCGAAGGGAATGTTCAAGGATGCCTTCGGAAGTGTTACACCAGAGATGATAGAAGCCTTCTCTATATCTGGCACTCCTAGTATGTGTATAGAGAAGATTGCTGAATTGGCAAAGATAGGTGTAACATTATTCATAACTGGTTCGCCCATAGGTCCTAATGTCAGAAATTCGATAAACCTTATTAGCAAAGAGATAATACCACGATTCAAATAGTAAGAATTCATTAATGCTGATAGTATCTCTCAGTCAATCCTATCGGAGGATATCGAAAACTTCATAATTAAATGGCAATTTTTATGTAGTACTTCCGGTTTAGTTCAACTGAATATATTTGTCGAAAGAAAAGGTCAAAGTGACTAGAAAAGGACAGATAACTATACCTGTAGAATATAGAAGAAAGTATTAACATAAGGGAAGGAATGAGAGTAATAGTAAAAGAAGGGGTCGATGGTACCGTCTTAAAGCCAGTAACTCCGTTAGAAGACCTTGCTGGCATCGATGCTGGTAAGATTAAGCTTGATGAAGCGAAAAGAAGACTTGATGAGATGAGGGAAGAAGATAGGTATTAGACATGACTCTAACCATAGATACTCGCTTTTTCCTCACACATTTCTTGGCCGACTCAGAGGAGCTTAGAAGAAGAACAAAGGAGAGACTCATTCAACTTAAAAAGGTTGGTGGGATCGTGCCGACAATAGTACTACATGAGGTCTACAACTTTGTTTGTCAGCATGTAGGTAAAGATGTAGCTGAGATGCGGGTGAAATCCATACTAGGAGAAGAGTTTAGAATTGTAGAGCTAAATACTAGCATAGCCATAAACTCCGCCCGCCTTAAATGCAGCAACATCTATTGAGCTTAAACTCACACGCATAATTTCAGACGATCCACATTTTGAGCAGACCAAGGAAGTTAAGACTGAATGGATATGATAAGAATAAAACACGCTTTAAGTAATGACAGACATCCAGAAAAATATAATTCGCTCAATTTTCTCGACGAATCAAAAGATTTCGGGTAGCCTATGCCCTATCTCAGGATGAGAGATTTTACTACCTAATGATACAAAAATCTTTGAAGGATCGAATACATATGAATATATTTTATGCCCTGTGGGATTATTTTTAACTATCTTTGTTGGCTTCCAGCCCCTTATTTCATAATCATGAGATATAACACGAGTACCAGTTCTCAACTCTTTCTCAAGTTTCGGTCTTAACTTTTCATTAGCTGAAGCATTCAGGTATAGCGTGACAATATCGGCATCGGATATATTTACATTGAAAAAGTCTTTGTTTATTATATTTATCCTGCTTTCCAAGTTTAACCTCTTTACTTCATCCATGGATCTTTTGAAAAGGTCTTGTCGAATCTCTATTCCTATACATCTCAACTGAAATTCTTTTGCTGCCATGATGAGTATCCTACCATCCCCCGAACCCATATCGTAGAGAATTTCATCAGGCTTAGGCTCAGCCAATTGCAACATCTTTCTGACCACATAGGTGGGAGATTCGACAAAAGGCGAAACATTCATAGATGAAGCTTTGATGCATCGTATATAAGAATTTTAATCTCAAGGCGAAGAACTTCAGGAAGAATTCTTTGTGGTCAATTTAGGTTTGCCTTAAACGCCTGTCCAACTTTTCACAAATTTCGTCAAAGACTGTTAGGAGAGACCAGCCTTCTGCAGTGACTGCCATCACACTCGAAGGAGCATACGCTCTCGCCTTCACTGTGAATCTCTTTCTCTCTCCCGTTACTGAACTTACCTTTCCATGCACTGCAATTTCTTGTAGGTCTGGGTGCATCTTCAATCCTCTTCTTGCGACTCTCTCAATCTTTCTTTTGGCTGATTGTATCAGCCCTTCATCTTGGTCCTTGAACCCAACGATATAGACTGGTATCTGAATTCTGGGTCTGAATTCTAACAAAAGAGATATGATATCTCTTGGAGTTATTATCCCAACAGGCTTGTGCTTTTCTACAACCAAAGAATAGCTCTTTTTACGATTTATCATTTCATGAACTACATCCAGTACGGATGTCCTTCTTGTCACTTGAAGAGGATTACTATCTGCAAGGCCTTTTATTCCCATCTCTAGGAGTTTGATCTTCTTTCCTACCTTTTCTCCAATCTTCATACTCTCACGTGGTTTGACAAAATACCAAACCAGATCTTTGGCTGTAATCAATCCCTTGAGCTTCCCTTCTTGATCAACTAGAGGGGCGTGACTAATTCCATTTCTTAGCATTATACTTCTTACTACCCCTATTGAAGAATCTGGGCTAACAGTAACTAGGTTTTCGACCATCAAATCCTCTGATAAGAATATCTTCAAATCGTCGCAATCCGCCATCTTCTCCAAGATCTTTGTTTGCCTAACAACTCCCACAACAGATTCATTCTCCACAACTGGCAGTATCCTAATCCTATTGTGCACCAACTTTGATGAAGCATCGTAGACAGGAGTACTAGGAGTTATACTAGGAGGCCTGAATGAGATTTTGGAAACAGAAGTTCTTTCAGGATGAGTTACTTTTAACACATCTCTTACAGTTACAAGCTTTGGAGGATAATTGTTTATGATAAGAGCTTCATAGCTTCCTGAATTCTGAAGGAGGGATATTAGTTTCGATACAATATCAGAATGTGAAATACTTGGATAATCTGTCTCAAAGATTTCTCTAACAGGGGAATGTGCGAACGCTTTAAGGCCAGGCATGCTTCTTTAACAGACTACTAATCTCATAAATGTATTGCTGATTTTGACGCTCGCCTCATCTTTGGTCTATGGCTTTGACTATAGGTATGAATTAGCTTAACGAATTACATCAATTTTTTCATATATAAATTGTTAAATTTTTGATGATCACTTCATGGATGATTTCCAATACGAAAATTTTTTATTTTTTCTACTATTAATCTATAGGCATAGCCATCTATTAGAGCCATGGCACTAGCGTCTATTATGTTATCAGACACAGCAGTTGTAGCCCATTGAAAACTATTATCCTTGAACTCTATGAAAACTCTAACAGTTGATGCTGTGCCACTGGCGCTATCGACAACTGTTACTTTATAGTTGATAAGGTTGACACTTTTTAGTTGAGGGAAGCACTTTAAGAGAGCTTTTCTTAAGGCTTGATCCAAAGCATGAACAGGACCGACTCCTATTGAAGCCTCATATAATACGTCATCATCAACCTTTACCATGACTTCGCCACTAGTGAATTTGAAATTGTTCTTCATAGTAGAAACTCTCCAAAGCTGGACTTGGAAGGGATAGAGATTGTAGCCTAGAGCTTTTAAGAAGATCAAATGAACAGTAGCATTGGCATCCTCAAAATGATAGCCTTGGGCTTCCATATTCTTTATCTCATTTAGAACTTTATCCACTACATCACTTTGCTTATCTAGGTTTATTCCTAATCTTAAAGCCATATTCATCACACCCGCTCTTCCTGATAACTCTGAAATAGAAAGTTCTCTGCGATTTCCTACTAAAGAAGGTTCTATATGCTCGTAAGCTCTTGGTTGCTTCAATATGGCATCTATGTGCACGCCACCTTTATGAGCGAAAGCATTCTTCCCAACATAAGGCTGATAAGGGTTAGGAGGCAAGTTTGTCAATTCGTATACATACTTTGAAAGATCCGATAAATCCTTTAGCTGCTCATTTATCGGTTTATTATTAACTAAAGCTCTAAGACCCATCTTCAATTGGAGAGTCGGTAATAATTGGCAAAGGTCAGCATTGCCACATCTCTCTCCAAGACCATTTATCGTAGTTTGGACATGATTCACTCCTTTTAATATAGCTATAAGAGTATTGGCTATTGCAAGCCCAGAATCGTTATGACAATGAATCCCAATAGGCGCTTTTAATTCAGCCTTTGTTCTCTCGACTATACTTTGAACATCTGTAATTAAAGCCCCTCCATTTGTATCACAGAGCACTATAACCTTTGCTCCAGCTTCTTCTGCCTTCTTTACCACCTCCAATGCGTATTCATGATTATCCTTAAAACCATCAAAATAATGCTCAGCATCAAATATAACATTGAGGTTATGATTTCTAAGATACTCTATAGAATCTTCGACCATTCTTAAATTTTGATCTAATGTAGTTTGTAATACTTCAATGACATGCAAATCCCAAGCCTTGCCAAATATAACTGCAGTTTTTACTTCTGTCTCAAGAAGAGCATTAAGCATAGAATCCTTGCTAGGTTTGACGTCTTTCTTCCTTGTGCTACCAAAGGCAACTATCTCTGAATTTTTTAAGGATATATTCTTGATGACTCTGAAGAACTCCATATCCTTAGGATTAGAGCCAGGCCATCCTCCCTCGATGTATCTTACTCCTAATTCATCTAGTCTTTGAGCTATGCTTAGTTTATCTTGCAAGGAGAAGCTGACTCCATAGGTTTGAGCTCCATCTCTAAGAGTAGTATCAAGAATCTCTATGTAGTCTAAATCTATGACCTCCTTAGCAAGTCTTGAACAACATTATTAATATAAGGATAACTGAATAATAATTAAATATTTTTTCATGCATACTCTTTTTCCATTACTTCATCGTTCAGAAATCTATTGATGGTATAGCCGATTTGACGGCTGAGAAAGGTGGTAAGTGTCTTTTTTTGTGTTAGAGGCAAAGTTCAAGAAGAAGCTTGGTAAGGTCGAGCATGATATAGAACCTCGTGATCCAGATGTAATAAACCAAGCCGTTAATTATGCAGTTCTTGGTGGCTTTCCTTACTACTTAACTTGCAACGCTAAAAGAATAGTTCTATTTCAATTAAGACCAGGAATTAAAGCCTATGAGAGTGAAATAGCATCGTATGAATATGATGCTCATCCAAATTGGGCTGAAGAGATTCTAAAAGCAACTCTTGAATTAGTTCCTGTTCGCCTTAAGCCTTTAGATGATACTCTTGTTGATACTCTACATGAGGCATTCAATGATCTTTATCCTGAATTTTTATTATCATTAAAAGAGAGGTTGAAGGATAAAAGATTCCATGATAAGTATGTCAATTGGCTTGAGAGTCAAGGTATTGAGTTTAATGATGAGAATAATAGGCTAATAGCGGAACAATCTACATATCTACAGATTAACAAACTTCTATTCTATCAAGTCATTAGAGTAATTTATCCTGATAGATTAAGCCCACTCAAGATTAAAGAGGATGAAGATGTTTCTGATGCTTTGAATAGATTCTATGCTGAGGCTCGGGCTATAGATTATGCTCCAATCTATGAGCGCGATATCATAAGCGAAATTCCTTTCACAATGAGGGCTAAGGAGCGAATAAGAAACTCCTTGATACATTAAATGAATTTGACTTTTCAAGGATGGAAAGTGACTTCCTTGGCAGAGTTTATGAAAAACTCATTTCACCTATTGAAAGGAAGAGGCTTGGGCAATTCTACACCCCTCCAGGTATAGTTGATTTTATAATTCAACTCACATTAAGACAACCTAACACTATAGTGTTAGACCCAGGTTGTGGTTCTGGTTCATTTCTCGTTAGAGCATATCATAAGTTACGTGAACTCAATGGCATACCTAAGTATGCTTCTGGAGCCCTTGGAGAAACATTTCATAAGCAATTATTAGAACAAATCTATGGTGTTGACATAAACCAATTTCCAGCCCATCTATCAGTGATTAATCTTGCTATTCAGAATCCTAAGGCCAAGATTGATAAAGTGAACGTTATCGTAAATGACTTCTTTAACGTTAAACCTGGACAAGCCACTCTATCGGGCTTTGAGAGTATAACGATAAGAAGGGAAGCATTGCAGATAGAATTAATACTGAAAAGAAAGATGAATTCTCAGAGAGTGTTACAAGCGAAGAAGAGAAATTCGAAGCCGAAGAAAGTATCGAGGATAAAGAAGAATTATTAGAAACTGATGAAGAGCAGGAAGTTGAGGTAGTAGAAGATGTCAGTAAGATTCAAAATATCGAAAGTAAGGCAGAAAATCCTACAATTCAAGAGACTACCGAATAAGCAGAGCCTGTTGACGAAATAGATGAATTACCAGTTGAATCATTTGATCATGAAAGAAGCTCACAAACTCTACCAATCCTTCCCAAAAATACTTCAGCTGTTATTGGACTTCCTCTAGCTAAGTTTCTAAGCCAGCGGCTAACCTCGGCATCTATAAGAGGAGAATATTTGCAGACCTCTTTCTTCGGCACTTTAGCTCAGGAGAATAAAAAGGTTTCGCACTCAATTAGGAGCGGGCCCGGTGGGATTTGAACCCACGACCGTCAGTTCCTATGCTACAGAATGATCTTTTTTACACCTTTTGACCGAATGGCAACCCTCATAGCCTGTATCAGAAATTCACTCGCATCAAGAATCTCTAGCATTACAGGCTTTGAATCCCTCGTAAAATGAACGATTACAGGACCCATTTCTTCAGCGTAATCAATCTTTTCATCGCTAATTTCGTACACAAGTATGTCCTCTTCCCTATCGTACTTAACCTTCATACCTTTCCCTCCTAGCTGGATAGAACGTTATCACCTTGATGATATCTTTCTCTTTGCTGTATATAACTCTAATTACGTGAGTCTCGTTGAGTCTCCTTTGAGCAATGAACCGACCTTTTATGCTGGGTGTTACGCTTTCCGGAGTGAGTAAGGTCTCTTTCACTTGTTCCTTAGTTATCCTAAGCCCGTGAGTTTTTAAAAGTCCAAACTTATTTTTTGAATGCTTTTATAAACGATTCTCATGGGACAAGAAGAGAAAAATTCTGTTAATAGGGTTATCGGTAACTTCTCATAAGTTTTTAGCAGTGGGGTCGGTGGGATTTGAACCCACGATCGCCACCGCCCCAGGGTTCTTCAGATTTAGAATCTTTGGAATCCTAGACCAAGCTAGACGACGACCCCATAAAATTCGCTAATATGATCATATAATTTAATCTTACTCAGTCAATAATCTGTCTGAACTTACTACCTTAACTAATTCTCTTGCTAACCATGGAAAAGATGAAGCAATTCTAAAATTGTCCTTTCCAATATAGACTTCATAAGTATTAGTTAGATCATCGATAAGCCCTGGTGCTATTCCTGAGCCTCCTTTAGGGGCATGTGTTAAATTGTAAAAGAAATCATTTACGCTCTTAACTTTTCTCTCTACTATAGAGTATAGCCTTGCATCTTCTCCTAGCCAGATAATTTTAGATGTTCTCATGTTCTTATCCATAAACTTCTTTGAATCATCATATCTGAATACTTTTGGACCTATCTTTATGTCTATGCTAGGCTGATCGATTCTCTCCATCAAGAAGATAAAGGCACTATTCTCTACTTCATCAGTGGCACAACTGGCTCTTATTACTTTGAAATTATTAATGGTTAGTTGCTTTAGAATATGGTTAAGGCTTCTCTTCAACTGGCCCCAAAGTATGTCTATGCTTCTTTTACTATGCTTGAACTTTAATACTACAATATTTTCTAACAAATCGCTCTTCTCAAGTTTTTTTAATGAATAATCTTTTTCACTTATGAAATAATCTATGCTTGGCTTTTCTAAGAAAAATCTTGATGCTAGAATGAACTCTGCAAGCCTCTTTTGTGATATTGCAGTCCCTAAATTTCTTTTACGATCTATAGGGTCAAGGATTATTATTCCAGCCTGAGGGAACAATTTCTTGAACTCTTCATCTACTTTATCAAGGCTTATCAACTCTCTCTCTTGCCATTTTGAAGCAGACTTTAACGTTGATAAAAAGGATCCATACTTTATTGCTAAAACTTCACAGACATATCCGCTAAAGCCTTGTATAGCAATTTCTGCACCATAAACCCCAATTCCCTTCATGAACTTTTTTAAAATTCTCACTTCTCTTCGGAGATCATCATTCAAAGCTTTTACCATGAATTCAGTATGATATGGCGATCTGTCTGCTGCGCTCTTCCACTCGCCTTTCTTCACATCGTAGCAAGGAACGATGTTGATTTTAACATCCTCGATGCAAGCTTCAACGTATGGATGCTCAGAATATCTAAGGATAGGATTGTAATCCTTCATAGATTTCAAAGCTATCTCTAAACCATGCTTCTCAAGTTCTTCTCTTCCCAATTCTTTTGGAAATTTTACAAATATATCAATATCAGCCTCTCCTTTTAGCCAAGTTCCTTTTGCGTATGATCCTCCCAAAATCACGCTCGGTTTAAACTCGCTATCTAATGCTACTTTTGAAACCTTTTCAAAGGCTTTGGATGCTAAAGCTTTGACATGATCTATTTCTTCCTTTGATGGCTCCACTAACTTTAACGCTTCTTCTATCACCTTGTTCAACTCGTTCATTTCATCCCATCTCAAAGGGAAAGGTATAAACATCACTATAGATAGGACCCTTTGGTGTAAGATCACTCTTCTTTAACTTCATAGATGTTATCATTTCTTCTCCAAAGTCTTGATTTTCATACTCCTTTATCAAAGCTAGCAATTTATCCTTGTTCCTCCCACTCTTCACTCTAGATATCGTTAAATGAGGTTGAAAGCCTCTCTCATCTATGCTTGTAATACCTTTTAATCTCTCCTCCACTCCATTCGCTACTTTGAGCAGATCTTCAATACAACTTCTATCAACTCCAACCCAGATTACAGAAATTCTTTGTGGACTTGGAAAGACTCCCATCCCTTTGTAGATGACACGCAATGGCTTGAATTTTAAATTCTCCAACGAGCTTTTTATCTTCATGGCTAGAGCATCGTTTATCTCTCCAAAGAACTTTAAAGTGAAGTGAAGATTATTAATCTCAACAAGCTTCAAATCTGCCCCAGTTTGTATGAGCTTTTTTTGAACGTCTTCGATAAGTCTGATAGCCCTACTATCTTTTACATCCAAAGCAAGGAAAGCCCTCATATTATCCATCATTATAATGCTGACTTTTTAGCTTTTAGAAATCTTTTAACTAACTTATTTTATTATTATGATCGAATTGAAAGCAAAACCCTTCAACATGCCTTTAAAGATCACTGTTGAGGCTCCAGTAAACCCATCAGAAGATGCCAACAAAGTAAAAATTGCTGTTCAAAACATTGTCAAATTTATAGAGCCAGATTTCTCACAAAATAAGATAATAGCTTCAACTAATGATGAGAAGAGCCTGTATTTGATTTACGAGCAGATAAGAGACAAGCAGATATTGGCAGTAGCAAGAAGGTTGCTATTAAAAAACATGGTTTATGATAGCACATACCTATTATTGAACAAGCAGGCAGCCTTTGTGGGGATTTTGAATATATGTGAAGATGAAAACGAATCTCCGCTAGGCCCTATAAAGATCATAATACAAAGCCCTTATATCAATGAGTTCATAGACTGGTTAGCTCCAGAGTGGTGATTATGGCAATAGTAGGCTTATCAGCCCTTTACATAATAATAAAAGGAGAGCCCTTTGAAGATTTGATAAAAGATATAGCATTTGAGAGGGAAAAGAAAGAGAATCCCGATGTTTGGGAGTTAGTCGATGAAGCTGATCATTCTTTAACTTATAAAAATCTGAAATTCATTCAAGATTTATCTTCACAAGGTTATCTATTCACTGTCCATTCTCCTTACAGTGGGATTAACATAGCCGATTTAGAGGCTTCTAGACGCAAAGAATCCATATCAAGAGTAAAGAGATCGATAGACTCGGCAGCAAGAATCGAAGCCAAAGCCTTGGTTTTACATCCTGGTTTAAGGGGAAAAGATCCAATTATAGCTCAAAGACTGAATGAAGAATCGATTATAAATCTCTATGATTATGCTGAATCCTTTGGATTGACGATAGCCCTTGAAAATATGATACCTAGTCCTCTGAACTTTATGACAAAGCCTGTAGAATTTCAAGACTTCTTAGAAAGAAGTAAAATAAAATTAAAGATAACTTTTGACATAGGTCATGCTCATATAGGAAATTCAGTTAGTGAATTCGTATCGAAGCTTTCGGATAAATTCTTCATAATTCATGCTCACGATAACAAAGGCATGAAAGACGAGCATCTTGGAATAGGAGACGGCTCTATAGATTGGAACGGCTTTACGAAGAAATTCATGGAGCATGACTTTAGGGGAATCTACATAGTTGAATCTGTTGAGAAGCCTTTTGAATCTGTAGCAAAGTTGAAAGAGATGCTTAACTTAATTTAATCTCTATAAGGAACATCTATCACTAATTGATCCGATGCTGCTATTACATTTGGATGTATCTTCAACGCTTGAGATACTAAATTATTTACATCTTCATACCTTGCACTGAAATGAGTCAAGATCAGCAAATTAGCCCCAGCATCCTTTGCCAATTGAGCTGCTTCTACACTTGTTGAATGCAGGTTCTCTTTGGCTTTATCACTATACTCATCGCCATAGGTTGAATCAAAGATTATAACATCAGAATTAGAGAAGAACTTTGTCAATTTAGTATTAGGTCTAGTATCTCCAGATATTCCTATCTTTCTCCCTGGTCTTCTAGGCCCTAATACTTCGTCTGGAGTTATTATTTTATCCTTTAATTTTATGCTCTCGCCATTTTGCAACTTTGACCATAAGATTCCCTTTGGTATTCCAAGTTTTAACGCCTTTTCAGGATAGAATACTCCCGGTCTATCGAACTCTTCTAACAAGTATGAGTAAGTTCTTATAGAGTGCTCAGCCAAGCAGGCTTTAACCACATAATCCTTCTCTTTAGCTACTATCCCTTCCTTCACTTCATTTACATTAATTTCAAATGTAAGACCAAACTTGAGGTATCTTATGTTATGCCTTAGAAAGCCTATTATTCCTTTAGGTCCATATATGTCCAAAGATTTATCTCTATTGAGCATAGACATGGTTTGTAGAATGCCCAGTAAGCCCACTATATGGTCTCCATGAAAATGAGTTATGAAGATCTTCGTCTTTCTGTTGAAACCAAGACCGGATTTCACCATCTGCCTTTGAGTGCCTTCTCCTGCATCAAATAATAGCAATTCATTCCCTCTCATTATAGCGATGGATGGCAAGCTTCTCTCAATAGTTGGTACTGATGATGAAGTGCCAAGAAATATAATCCTCAATTGGACCAATCATTTACCTCCTTAAGTCTGGGCTAAGTTTTAATTAATAAGTTTATGATAGATTAAATCTTAAAGCAAACATTTTTATGCCATATATCAGCTATTCAAGAGACGCCCTGAAGTTAACAATGTCTCTTTCTTCAACAAAAAGGCTTGTCTCATTAGATGCCTTCAGAGGACTGGCGATGGTGATTGTTGCCCTCTCGTACTTTGGTGGACATCTTCCCGAATTTATTCCTGGTCTTACTCACGCTGACTGGCATGGATTGACTTTCCTCGACCTATGGTTTCCTTTCTTCATATTCGTAGCTGGGGCCGCTGTATCCTTGTCCATACCCAGAAGACTAGAAGCTGGGCATTCAAGAAAAAGAGTTATGGTGAGAGTAGTCAAAAGGGCTACTTTCCTCTTCGCCCTTGGTCTTCTTCTTAGTACTCTCCCACTCTCCTCCTTTGACCCCGAGAATATTCATTAAAGATACATAATATGACCTTTAATGAGAAGTTTTCAGGTGCTATCAATAATTATAAAGAACTACACTTAATTATAACCTTAAGATAGTATGTGGTGAGGGAAATGAAGGGAAGAAACTACAAAGTGATAAGGGGTATGCCTTACGCGAGGAGAGACTTCATACCTGGTGCTCCAAGACCTAAGATTGCAAAATTCTCCACTGGCAATCCTAGTCAAGACTATGACCTTAAGCTTGAATTGAGAGCTAAAGAGAGGGCTCAGATAAGGCACAACGCTCTCGAAGCTGCAAGGGTTGCTCTAAACAAAAAGCTAGCAGGGATAGGAGAAGGCAACTACTACCTTCTCATGAAAACTTATCCCCATATAGTGCTTAGAGAGAATAAGATGATAGCTACAGCAGGTGCAGACAGACTTCAAGAGGGTATGAGAAGGGCTTTCGGGAAGCCTATAGGTCTTGCAGCAAGAGTAGAGGTTGATAATATAATTCTTGAATTGAGCATAAAAAGGGAGAATTTAGAAGTGGCAAAAGATGCTCTAAAAATGGCATCTAGCAAGCTACCTATTCCTACCTACGTAAAAGAGATTCCCTTAAAGCAAAATATAATAGAAGTCAAAGAGAAATAAAATCTGATTAGAATTTATTTCTTAATCTTATTTAAGTGATAAGGATGATCTGGATAGACGAAGAGAAGATATTCTCAGAGATTAGAAAAAGAAATCCAAAGACTGTTGTTTTAAATGCACCTGAAGGTCTTATGATGAAGGTGCAGGAACTTGCCTTTAAGATTCAAGAACTATTTAATACTCAAACTATAACCATCGCCGATCCTTGTTATGGTGTATGTGATACTGTTGATCAAGAGGTTGAAAGGTTAGAAGCTGATATAGCATTCCATATAGGTCATAATATTGCTTTAGAAAGAATGGGTAAAAATACAGTTTTAATAGATGCAGTAGACGATGTGGATTTTGATGAAATCTTAAGAGCATCACTACTAACTCTTAAAAGATATGAAATAATAGGAATATGCACAATATCCCCATATATTCACAAGATCAAGAAAGTTAAATCCTTCTTAAAAGAAGAGGGAATTGAAGCAATTATAGGCAAAGGGAAAGGACTCTTGAAAGACGGTCAAGTATTAGGTTGTGACTTTCATACAGCCTTTGAAATTAGAGAAGATGTCAAAGCTTTTGCCTTTTTAGGTCAGAGCATTTTTCATGCCATTGGGATAGCTTTAACAACAAATAAACCAACCTTTATGCTAGACCCATACTATAAAGAGGTTTTAGATGTCACACCAATGGTTTCAGATTTATTAAAGAAAGCTATACTTTCAATATACAAAGCTTTAGATGCAAATACCTTTGGGATAATAATAGGGTTAAAAGAAGGGCAAAGAAGGTTGGAGAGGGCTTATACGATCAAGAACGAGTTGGAGAAGCATGGCAAGAAAGTCTTATTCATAGCTTTACATGAGGTCAACAATGAGAGGTTGATGCAGCTACAGAAAATAGACGCCTTTGTACAGACAGCCTGCCCAAGGATTTCTATGAATGGTGAAAGCTTCAATAAACCTGTTCTATCAACTCTTCAGGCTGAAGCCCTTATCAAGATACTGGATGGTAAGGATTTTGAGGATTTATTTCAAAGAAGCACTTGGGTTTAAAAACACTTTTATTAATGAGCATTAAATATCCCCACAATCTTGTCAAACCATTCTTTGATTGCAGAAAAATCGAAAAGAGTAGTCCCAGGGGACATGCTTGCCGTAATAGAAGAGTTCAGTTCTAGCGAAGGGACTTATATAAATGGGAGTTCAATTAGAGCGTCAAAGCTAGGAATAGCAAACTATAACCTGAAGAAAAAAGAAATCAAGATAGAGCCTTTGAAAAAGATCAAGGTGCCGATGGTTGGCGATAGTGTAATAGGGCAAGTAGAAGCTGTACAAAGCAATATTGCCAACATAAGAATCTATTACATCAATAATGAAAGAAGTCTTAGTAATTTTGTAGGGATGCTCGTTCTAAAGCCCGAAAGCCCGGTGAGAAAAGGTAGAGAAAAAGCTATCATTTGTAAGCTTGGCGACATAATTAGAGCAAAGGTTACGAGTTATAAGAATGCTATAGTTCATCTTTCTATAAACGGGGATGAAAATGGAGTTGTATATGCAAAATGTAGCCTCTGTGGTGGAAGTATGAACAAGATCGGTCAAAGAGTGAGATGTGTTGACTGTGGTTTCATCGAAGATAGAAAGCTCGCGTTTGACTTTGGCGAAGCTTACTTAAAATGATCAAAATTCTTATTAATTGCTTTATGATAGAAGCTAATGATGGAAATCAAAGTTATCTTAAGCAATGAAAATACTCTAATCATCGATGTAGAGAATGAAGACATATCTGTACCAGAGATAATTCGCCGAGAAATCCTTAAAGATGGTCATGTAACGTTTGCTGGTGTAACTGAACAGCATCCTTTACTAAAGAAGCTTACAATGAGGGTACAGACTAAAGGTGTAGAGCCCTTAGATGCTTTAATTTCTGGTTGCTCAAAGGCTATTGAAAAAGCATCTGACTTGCTTTTAGAAGTGAAGAATACTCTTACTAAAGAAGGGACATGATAAATGCAGTTCTGCGAAAAATGTGGAATGAGGCTCAAGTTCAAACAGATAAAGACAGAAGATAAATCCTTCCAAGGCTTGGCGTGTGATAACTGTGGCTATTACATAAGGATCGAGAAGATTACTGGTAAGTTAGAGAAATCATCATCCAACTATATTAAAATTCTTGGAGATGAATCAAAAGAGCTAAAATCTTTGCCCATTGTGACTTTAGAATGCCCAAAATGTGGCAATACAACAGCTTATTGGTGGTTGTTACAGACTAGAGGTGGAGACGAACCTCCTACTCAGTTCTATAGATGCACTAATGAAAAATGTAGTCATACATGGAGGCTATACACCTAAGACCGCATTAGAAGAGAATTTAGCAATTTATGAATCTCTATAGCAACCTTTTAAAAGTAACAGGAGACTCAATGGATACCTTGCACGAAATTCCTAATTTATCTCTCATTCATCTGTGTCGTCGAATCATCATTTAGCCAGTAATAGTTCCATGAGAATCTTCTGGTCTATTTCAGCCCTTGCTCTCCATCCTATGTATAGCATGTCATTCTCATCCTTTGAAAGATAGCCAGTTCTGATGAATCTATCCAAGTTCATGTCAACTCTCCATTTTGGGAACTTCTCTCTTAAGATTTGTTCAACATCACTTTTTGGGGCTTTGCCTTGCCTTGATATTATCAAAGCTATCGTTGCTGCTAAAGCAGCTATGTCATCTATTCTCCATCCAGATGCCATTATGTCGCTAACTGCCAAAGGATTCTTTATTGTTATGAAGAACCTTGCTCTATCAAGTTGCTCTTCAGTGGGATTATCGGTTACTTCAACATCCTCGAATACTACTTTTACTTGAAGGTTTAACTTATCTAGCTCTGAATTCAATAAGTCTATTATGCTCATGAAGTCCTTGCCCAAAGCTTTCTTTAATTCCCATCCTCTCAATCCGGGTTTCCTATGCCTTTGAAAGAAGAGCAGTTGAGACGCTCTCTTCAGTTTTCTGCTCATCTCTGCTTCTTTCTCGCTCAATTCTTTCCCTCCTTAAGATTCTTCCAATTCTCATAGTTCAGAGTTATGGGTAAAGAGTGAGCCATCTTTTTACTGGATAGTTTTCTTGGTTCTTTTAGAGGCATTATGAAGATTCTTTCCTCCAATGGGTCTATTACAAGAGTTGCATAACCTTCTGTCAAGATGAAGCTCACAACATAGGCTCTCTCTAAAGTCTCTTCAAAGGTATCTGCATAGACAAAATCCCAATAGTCCGTCTTATCATTAACACTCAATTTACTCATCAATTCTTTTAACAATTCCTTCATTTTTTCATCAAAATCCTTTAAAGAGACAATTTTAAGCTTGATCAGATCATCTATCTCAAAAGTTCCAATAGGAGAGCTTGGACCAAAATCCTCTCTCCATCTCTCACTTAATGGTAAAAGGTTGTTCCAGTAATCTATAGCCTCTTTCAGCCTTTGAGAGAAGATCTGATCTATCCCAACTATAGGGTGCCAAGCATTAAGAAAGGCTTCAGCTATATTCTTTGAATCTAGCATTCTTATCTTCAGCTCAACGAAGATAGGGTCTATGTAAAGGGATGATGAACGATGCTTTATCCAATCGCTCTGCAGTTTTATGATAGATGAAATAGCATTAATGGCCTCTATATCTAAGAGCAATTCATCCAACAGCTTCCAATGAGGGAGATACTTCTTCAGCTTTTCAAGAGAAGCCTTCACATTAACTTCAAAAGGATCGACTCCCCTTCTCTCTACTGTTTTACACATTTCAACGATTCTTATCAGATCCTCTAGGCTAACTTTGCTTTTTTGCAAATTCTTTCACCACCTTTGCTTCAGACTTTCCTTGCACATTTTGGACTACTATGACATGAACATCATGCTCTGTAACAGCGATCTGGCTAGGAGTAATCATTAGATATTGAACATCTCTACTTTCTTTGATGGTCGAGACCAAAACTTTGAAGATGGCTTCACGGTTCCTTGGGTCCATATGAACGTCAAACTCATCAACCGCTCTAAAAGGAGACATTATGTGTTGCTGTAAGGATAGCAAGAAAGCCATTATAGAGACTGTTCTTTCACCACCACTTTGAGTGTAAGCATCTAGAACAGATGGCATCCCTCCCCTGAAACTAACTAGAAGTTCTAAACCTGCTGTCTCTAAATCCTCTAAATCGTTGAGCCTCACAATACCTGAGGCGTTCATCTTTGATAGTATGCTCTGATATGAAGGATTGACTTCATCTATGAGCTTTTGTAAAACCTTTCTCCAGACTTTTTTCCTTTCCTCTAACTCTAATGAGGCTCTTTTCCTGTTTTCAGAGACTATGCCTGCCTTTTCCTTCAATTCGTTAAAGGTCTTTGAATAAGCGTTATACATTTCCTCTGCTTCTTCAGGTATGGCTCCAAGGGATTGAATTCGAGCATCTACTATCTTAATTTCGGCATCTATCTCCATCAAGTTTCTCTCAGTCTCTATTCTTTCACCAGCTTTTTCCATTAAAGGAGCTAGCTCATCGAGTCTCTTCTCACCATCTTTTATCTCTCTGTTTATATCTTCTATCTCATCTTCTATGCTCTTCTTTCTAAAGCTTAGTATAGCGTCATTAATCCTGTAGTTGACATACTTCTCTAAACTTGATACTATCTCCTTCTCCAACTTGCCCAGCCCGATCTGAGTCTTAGAGATTTTATCTTCAATCTGTTTTTTATTGTCGTCAAAGTTCTTGACTTTCTCAGCCAGTTTGCCTACAGGCTCTGCATTTAATTGGCTTAAAATCCTCTCTGTGACCTGAATTTCTGTTATTGCCTTCTCAAGCTCTAGCAAAGAATAGTAAAGTTTCCTTTGTTCCATCTGTTGAAAAGTTAGTTTCTCATAAGATTTTTTTATGAATCCCTTCGTCTGATCTATTCTTGATATAATATTCTCTAAAGTATTAGTTTTGTTCTTAAGCCTCTCTTTTAGAGATGCTATTATCCTTTCTTGCCTTATTATCTGAGCCCATATAACTTCTCTCTCCAAGAATCCTCTTTTCGCTATGAGCTCCTTTCTAAGAAGGCTCTTCTCATATATATCTTTCCAATAATTCAGAGTTTGCTCAGCACCTTTAAGAGCCTTTAGCGTTGATTCTTCTTCACTTATCAAGCCTGAAAGTTTTTCCTCAGCTTCCATTATTCTTCTTCTGTAATCTTGAAAGCCGACAGCCTCTTCTACCATCTTCAGCTTCTCTTGTGGTGAGATGATACTGAACTCTTCCACCATATTCTGGTGCATTATTATGAGCATGTTATCAGGATTTATGCCAAAATCTCTAAAGATTCTCGTGACTTGGCTCTTATCTATCTCACGATAATCTGCCTCATACCAGTATGAACCATCCTTTCTCAAGTAGCGAGAAAGCATAAAGGTATCAGATTTGAAGAAGGGTATAGGTCTCTTACCATTTCTTGGCTTATTGTCAAACATCAGAGTAGCCCTTGCTATATCTTTTCCATGCCTTATCAGATCACTTAACTTTCTGCTTCTCTCAGTATATGCCTGACCTAAAACCACAGATATAGCAATGAGTATCGAGGATTTGCCAGCCCCATTAGGACCACAGATTATGTTCAATCCAGGCTTTAATGGAATCCTTGCATGCTCATAAGACATGAAGTTCTCTAAAATTATCTCGTTTATGGTCACAGGAACCTTAGCCTTTCTTTCTGATAACATGCTCATCATCTTTTTACCATTATTGCTTAAATTCTTAAAGGAAACCTCCCATAAATCTGATGAAACCATCTTTCGTCCTAAAACTTAAGGCATGGTTATGATCTTTTTCATAACCTATCGTTGAATAAGGTCTTTTACCATAATCGTGCCCAGGATAAATCCTAACATCATCATCCAACTCCATTAACCTTAGTAAGCTATCATATAATTCCCCAGGATTTCCTCCTGGTAGATCTGTCCTGCCACAACTTCCTACGAAAAGAGTGTCTCCAGTTAACAGCTTTTTGTCTATCAAAAGGCATATGCTTTCAGGGGAGTGGCCAGGTGTATGAATGACTCTCATCCTTAATTCTCCTATCTTTATTATATCATCATCTCCCACAGATATGTCTTTCATGGCTTTTGCTTTCTCATGCATTACTATCTTGGCTTTTGTCTTTGATGCTAAATCTTCATTCGCCTTTATATGATCAAAGTGAGCATGAGTGTTTATTATGTATGCTATTCTTAGATTATGCTTATCAGCCTCTTTTAGTATTCTATCAGCATCATCTGCTGGGTCTACAACCGCAGCAAGACCAGAATCTTCATCCCCTATCAAATAGGTGAAGTTCATCATTTCTCCAATAAGCATCTGGACAAAGATCATTTAGTAATATCACTTTAATTATCACATTTCTAAAATTTAAAGGATTTAAACTAATTCACCAACGATCATGCTATGGTAACTGCAGGAAAGGTCTTTGTCGTTAAGGAAGAGATTGATATTGATACAATAGCATCTAAACTCAAGGACTTTAAGACTGAAGAAATCCAAAAAATCGATGATCGTGAACTAAAGCTGATAACAGAGATAAGCGATATGAAGATGGTCACAGATGCCCTTCAAGGAAGGTATTCGCAAGACCAGGTCATTACAATATATCATAGAGGAGAAAGCATACCAACAGTCAAAACCATAGAAGCTCCCTTCATCTTTTCTGAATATGAGGGTAGAGTATTGCTAACTGTATTGGAGAAGAAGATGCAAGCGAATAGCATTGCGAATCAGATCAGCAAGATATTGTTCTTGACTACCGGGCATATAGTAGAGGCAAGAATTGCTCCAGATGTAATGAGGAGATTTCATGAGCAGAACTTTGAGGATACAAAAGTAGTATTCTTCGATGATGTTGATATTCCTAACGTTAACAAATTGTCTCTTTATGGATCGGGCTTGGCAGACACAACATTATACAACGACTATTGCAGTCATGGTAATGTATGGTACATTGTGATAAAGCCAAAAAAGTATGGTTTTATAGTAGGAGTAACAAGAGATGGAGTGGTTACAATATTCAGCAGAGTAGAGAAGGATGATTTCATAAACTACGTAATAAACGAGATATATCCTTTGATCTCTTAACTCTTTTCCTTTTGTGATTTCAATTCATCTAAAATCTTCTTTAAGTAAGGTGCTTCTTCGTATCCATGAATATGCTTTGAGATTATCTCATAAACTTCGTCTGGCTTACGAACCCCGAATAGAACGTAAGAGCTTCTCCCTCTGGGGATAGAGACAGTTCTTCCTCCACTCACTGCAACGCCTCCACCAACTCCTTTCTTTGAAGCAACGCCCATACCAGCAGTAACAGCTGCCAAGTCTTGTCCCAAGCCAAAACCTGAAGCAGTTATCGGAAATATAGTGCCATAGTTGAAGATACGACCGAGAACCCCTTTTATAAGAGCAAGATCGTTAATTTTGCCATAAGTCAATTCACGCCTCTTGTATGATAAGAATCTCAGTTCAGATATTATTCGCTGATTGGTAACATAGAAATAATGCCCTCTTCGATAGAATTCTGTTAAGATTAAACCGATGATGCTTGCAATAATAGATGGAATTTGTATGTAATACGATGGCACATCATAGAATAAGACTATGGCTACTCCTGTAATGACCAAGATCAAAGCAAAAAAGAACCATCTCCATGTGATTTTTAATATTGCTATGGCAAGAAAAGGTACTACAATGAGAGCACTCCAAAGCAGTGTGAAAAGTTGATCTTTTAATAGACCAAGTAGAGAGATGCTTTCTAGCCATGCTAGTATCTGTTCTCTATAAAAAACGAAGATTAAGCTTACGATCAACAAATATGAGAATATTGCAAAAAAGTCCACGAATGCAAGGGGATGAGGTCTTAGAAATTTTACAAGTTCTTCATCCTCATTAAGTTTTAGAGTTTTAGATTTGTCCATCTTAATCAAAGAGCATTTACATCGATTTAAATCTTTATTCTTTATAGCTAGCTACGCACTACTTCGTAATCCTCTTCACTCTTAACTCCCAGACCGAGTTCTATGGCTCTTCTTATCTGTGCATAATCCCAAGGCTCTCTCTTCAGGTTATTGCCCTCAAAGCTCTTTATGATCTTTATACCCTCTACATCTATGGCAATTCTATCGCCACTAGCAAGAATCAATCCTGGCTCTCTAACATCTCCGTTGAAAGGACCTCCAGTTATGAAGCACTTTCTCCCGTCCATTATTATCAAATCTGGGTGGAATAGGCTTGCAAGCTCTGCTATTTTGTTCTCTCTCTTCCCCATGTGTATCCAAGGGCGTTGGGTCTTTTTTATGGCTCCCATGGTCAGCTTTATGCTCATGGTGAACTTTGCCAAGAAATGAGTTTTGAGGCAAGGTAGGAAGATCAATCTGTCTACCTCATTTATGATCTTTGGTATGCTTGCTTTCTTTAGGTACTTACCATTCGGCACATCAACTTCTATCCATTCATGATCATCAAAGGAGTATACTTCAGCATTAGTCTCCTTTGCAACATCCATCAATCCTCTAGCCTTAAGAGTGCTTATTGTATTCAAGGTCATCATCGATGACTCTCCTACTATTACTTTATCTGCTCCTTTTTCATACACTAACTCAATTACTGCCTTGACAAACTCTGAGTCTGATGATGCTGGATATTCATCTGCTGAGTTATAATTAGGTTTTAAAAGAACTTTTTTACCCTTTAAATCTAATCTATCCCAGCCACCTATCAACTCTACAGCCCTTTCTATGCTATCTCTAAGATTATCCTCTGCTTTCACTATGCTCACAAGAACCTTATCATTCTTTGTAAACACGTTCCTACTCATGAATATTCATACTCAAAACTCGATTTTAAGGTTGACTACTTTTTAAAATGGCACTCTTTTTATACATATTTTCTTGCCTATCCATGAGCCTTATCATAAATCAGAGCTATCCTAAATCTCTTCAGAAGGAATTCTATTAAGCCCATACATCCTAGCTTATTCTCTATGCTCACCACGATGGGCAAGAGTACAAAAAGGGCTTTGAAGGGATCTATGTCTTTGCTCTCTAAAAAATCCATTATTTGATTTCCTGTTTCTCTGAACTCTTCTGCATTCTTCCTTATCTCCTCAATAGTAACCTCATCCATAATCCTAGCCTAGGGAATTATTCCTTTACTATGATAAAAGCGTTCCGCCCTCAAAAATCTACGCTAAGTATCTTCATATAATATGGTTGGATCTCAACATGTATCTCTGTCTTTATAGAATACTCAAGCCTCTTCCTAAACGCTGGGTCTGGAAATTCTTTTTCAGGTTATGTGTTAAATCCTTTATTGAGTACTATTTTCCTAAAACTTGAGAATCTTTTTACCTATCTTATATTATAATGTGATTATGCTAAAGATAGTCCCTGACGAGCCTGCATTGATATTAGAAACTCCTTCAGATAAGACTCTAATAATATCTGATCTACACTTGGGATTTGAGAAAGCGTTATCATCGAAAGGGATAAACATACCGTCTCAGACTCAAAAGATCCTTGATAAGCTAAAATCTATAATTGAAAAATTCTCACCTGATAGGATAATAATCTTAGGTGATGTAAAGCATGGAACTCTGAAGATAGTGCCTCAAGAATGGTTTGATGTTCCTCGATTCTTCTACAAAATCAAGGACTTGGTCAAATCTGTTGAAATAATTAGGGGAAATCATGATGGGGGCTTGAAAGCGCTATTACCTAGGGGAATAAAAATTCATCCTTCAAGAGGCACATCCATCTCCGATGGTAAAGAAACCTATGCCCTTATGCACGGTCATGCATGGCCCTATCCTAATCTCTTTAATTGTGATGTATTGATAATGGGTCATAATCACCTTATCATAGAGTTTAGAGAGCATGGTTTCAGGATGGTGGAGCCTGTCTGGGTCATGGCAAGATGGGATAGGGAAAAAGTTGCTAAATCCTTTCTTAAGTATTCAGGTTTAAAGATTAATGATGATCCTATTGCATCATTTAAAGATGCTTTTGGTTTTAGCATCGGAAATCCGAAGATAATAATCATGCCCAATTTCAATCCCTTGCTAGGAGGGAATGCCATAAACGTAAATGATGCTACTCTTCTAGGACCTTTACTCTGTTCAAGATGCATAAAATTAGATGAATCAAAAATTTATCTATTAGATGGTAGCTACCTTGGCCATCTATCTAATTTGATCTCATAAATTTAATTATCCTAAATAACTGCCAACTATAGGTATTTTTTCTCTACACTTAGAGCATCTTTTATCAGAATTTATAGAATACTTGACTATGGATAATCCATACCTCTTTATCAAAAGTTCATTACAGTTGTGGCAATAAGTGTTCTCAAATCTATGACCAGGGACATTTCCTATATATACATACTGTAATCCTTCTTTCTTAGCAATCTCATGAGCCCTTTCTAAAGTGCTCATGGACGTCGATGCTCTATCTACCATCTTATAAGCTGGATAGAAACGAGTAAAGTGTAATGGAGTGCTCTCACCTGCTTCTTTTATATGATTTTGAACCAGTTCTCTTATGTTAAATTCATCATCATTAACTCCAGGTATTATCAAATTCACTACCTCTACATGCAAGCCCATCTTCTTAGCCTCGCTCACATTTCTCCACACTATTTCAACTCTTGCTGCACAGAATTTCCTTACAGCATCAGAATTGCCCTTCACATCGAATTTTATGGCATCCATCCCAGCCTCTTTCAAAGCCTTCAGTGCTTCTAATGTCATGTAACCGTTTGAGACATAATTAGTATACATATTCAATCTTCTTGCTAATGGAAATACATCTATAGCATACTCAAATAATAGAGTAGGCTCGTTGAAAGAGAAGGATACTCCTTGGCATCCCTCTGATACTGCTAAATTTACAAAATCATCAGGACTGATGTAATTGGCTTTGTATGGTTCAGGATGATACTTGCTTATGTCATAATTCTGACACCATGGACATGTAAAATTACAACTCCACGTTCCTATCGTTAAAGCATAGCTACCAGGATAATAGTGAAAAAAAGGCTTCTTCTCTATAGGGTTTGAGGATATGGATGATATATCTCCATAAACTAATGTGTATAGTTTGCCATCTATGTTAGCTCTAGTCTTACAAAAGCCCAATCCACTCAAAGGGATATGACATCTTCTCTCACAAAGATCACAACGAATTCTGTCCCCTATCTTAGTGTATAATGAACTCTCTCTTACGCATCTATACTTCAAAAATTCTCTGTCTATCTTGATTTCAGTTTTCATTTTTTAAAATGATTAATTAAAATTCCTAATCGTTGTATTTATCATTTATGAGCGAACTTTAAAATAGTTACTCTAAGTCTTCTAATGTATATGGCTTTATCAAGACAAAATAGCACCCTTAAAGTCATATTAACACATGACGTAGACTGGCCTCCTAGTGGGCCTGGTATTGAGCATATTCTTGCAAGAAAAGAAAGGTTTGATGAAAAATTGATTTCAAAGGTAGTCAAAGAAGGGCACAATCCATACTATAACATACCTGATTTAATGGAGATAGAAGAGAAATATGGTGTAAAATCTACTTTTTTCTTCAGACCTAAGTACGATGATGGTACTTCCATTGGTGCCTATAAGGAAATCATGAAAGATCTTGTTAAGAATAGATGGGAAATAAGCGTCCATATTAACGATGCAAGAACTTTAAATTCAATAAAAACGGAGAAAAATGCTGTTGAGAATATTACTGGGAGGACTATACACGGTTCTCGCGTGCATTACCTTAACATCAAATTAGATAAATTGTCACTTATTGAAGAAGCTGGACTTAGATACGATTCATCAATAACTTTTAACAAGAAGGCCATAGACATTAAAAACACCGGCTACTTTAAAGTTGGAAAATTGGTAGCATTCCCGATAACGATAATGGGTGCCTATCTTTTCACATATATGAATATTACAGAAGAAAGAATCATTGAGGTTATAAACAAAGCTGTTAATATAGCCATTGGAAGAGGGTTTATGACAATACTTTGGCATGACAGTTCCTTGAAAATGAGAGGAGGAAGAGTGTATCCATCAATACTTGAGTTTCTTACATCAAAGGATAATGTAGAGATTGTAAGAGGGATAGATGCCTATAATCATGTAACTAGGAGAATAAAAAGTTGAAAGTAAGAAGAATTCTTTTGACTGGAGCAGGAGGCATTGGAGGAACCAACTTTATAAGAAGTCTTCATCTTGCAGAAGATCAAAATAATGAAAGACTCTTTATAGTTGGTACAGACTATAACATCTACTACATCGAATTTCCTGATACAAATCTAAAATTCAGAACTCCAAAGCATAGCGATCCAAAGTTCATTCCTACTTTAATAAAGTTCATAAAAGAGAATAAGCTAGAATTTTTGCATCCCCATCCCAGCTCCGAAGCGAAAGTTGTATCAGAGAATAGAAAGCAATTAAAAAGTTTGGGAGTAATGTTGTATCTCCCTAGGCATGAAGATATAATGCCAGATAAGCTTTACATTCATCAAAAACTTAATTCATCAGGAGTTCCTTTACCTAAAACCATGCTTGTTAAATCAATACAAGATGTTGATGATGCTTTTATGGAATTGAATTCTCCTCTTTGGATTAGATCGATAAAAGGAGCTGGAGGGAGGCTAAGCTTGAAGGTTAATTCTTCAAAAGAAGCAAAACTATGGATAAAACTTAATGTAATGCAAGGCAGAGCAAAATTAAATGAGTTCATACTGCAAGAATATCTGCCAAGAAAAGATTTAGCCTTTGACTCTTTATGGTTTAGAGGAAAACTGATAACTTCTTACGCAAGAGAAAGGCTTGAATATCCATTCAAGCATATCTCTCTATCAGGAATAACTGGGACTCCATCAGTGGCAAAAATATTACATAATGACAGAGTTAACTCTGTTGGCATATCAGCCGTTAAAGCGTTGAACCCAAAGCCCCACGGTTTTTACTCAGTAGATCTAAAAGAAGATGTTAATGGCAATCCTAAAGTAACGGAAGTCGATGGAAAATGGCATACAACAGCTCCTCTTTGGGGCTATGCTTTCGCAAAAGCCTACAATAAAACCTCATATAATATCGCTTACTCTTATTTGACGCTGGGCTATGGCGAAAATCTAGTTGAAGAACTTCCTAAAACAGATCTTTTCCCAGAAGAGCACTACTTAATCAGGCAGATGGATTCAGGTATTATATTGAAAAGCAAAGAGAATTTTTGGAGGATTGCTTGATGAAGACATGCGTTTTAGTTTTAGATTTTGATGGCGTAATTACGAATTTGAACATCGATTGGAGCGAAGTGCGTGAAGAGGTCTCAAGGAAAGTTGGATTCAGGGTTGATAGCATGCTCGCCTTTTGGGAAAACCATTTTGGCACTAAGTTATCTGATCTAGCCAATTATATTGTGGAAAGGTACGAGCTAGAGGCAGTTTTGAATTCTAAACCCTACGACGATGTTAAACCAGCCCTTGATTCTTTCAAAGGAGTAGTTTATCTAGCATCAATGCAGTCTGAGAAGGCCATAAATTTCTTTCTAGATAAGTATAATCTCAAAAAATACTTTAAGGAAATAATCAGCAGAAACCGTTTTGGAAATAAGATAAAACAAATCCAATACATAATGGATAAGGAAAGAGGATGTGAAAAAATTGTGCTTGTAGATGACTCTGAAAGGAACATAAAAAGTTGTCAAAGATGGAGTTTGAGTTGCATTCTTTTTAACAGAAAGGGCGGAGACAATTTGATTGATGTAATCAAAAATATGATTGAGCCATAGTTCTAAAAATTCTTAGTGAATAAATTGGTTTTGATTGGTTCGAGAAATTATTTTAATTCATATCTTGAAGTTTTAAAATATTATTGCTTCATAAGGATGCTTCACTTTCTATCAAAATTGTAAGTGATTTTTAAGGTTGAGCGATAAAAGTAAGGAAAAAAGCCTCGATAAATTAGAGGCTGAGTTAAAAAGCAAGACTCTTCTTGTCTATTGGTACATGATAAAGCAAAATACTCCTGTTGGGATTAGAGAGATTCAAAGAGCATTAAAGTTTTCAAGCCCAAGCATTGCCCATCATCATCTTGAGAAATTGATCTCATTGGGGCTTGTGAAAAAAGATGAGTATGGTCGATATTTGTTAAAAGAGTATGTGGAAGTTGGAACTCTTCAATTCTTCACAAAGATTGGCAGATTTATGCTACCTCGCTTTTCATTTTATGCATCGTTTTTCTCAACTTTGCTCATTGCTTATGTCTATCAGTATGCTAGAGCTTTGAACATCTTCGCTTTGGCTTCTATGATCATTGCTACCATAATCTTTTGGTATGAAACTATAAGGGTTTGGAGGAGAAAGCCCTACTAATATTTGCATAAGAACGATTGAATTTTCTATAATTACTTCCTCTCTGTTTTAAATGTAATTTTTGAAAGAGCAATAGGTTTATAATCTACGACTGTATCGTAGATTTACGGACAGGGTTATGGATAGAAAGTTATCACAAATGCAAGAAGAATACCTCGAATTGATCTATAAATTAGAAGAAAGGGAAGGGGTTGCCAAGACTGGACAGATAGCTCGAGAGTTAAAGGTAGCTCTTGGAACTGTTACTAACACGGTAGCAAACCTTGAAAAGAAGGGTTTTCTTGTTCATAGACCTTACGCTGGAATAAAGCTGACTGAAAAAGGTCGCAAGATAGCTTTGAATATTCTTAGAAAGCATAGACTCTCAGAAAGGCTACTTGCAGACACTCTTAAGATTCCGTGGAGTGCAATTCACGATATAGCATGCAAGCTTGAACATATTATTGACGGAGATGTAACTGAAGCCATAGAGAAATCCCTTCAATATCCTAAGACCTGTCCCCATGGAAACCCTGTGCCGGACAAAGACGGCAGAATCTCGATAGACAATTATGAACCTTTGGTGAATCTACCAGTGAAGACGAAAGGAAAGGTAATGAAAATCATCGACGAAAAAGAGGATGTTCTGAAGTATCTTGCAACTCTTGGTCTGCTGCCAGGAGTGGAGATCGAGGTTGAGGAGAAGGCTTCTTTTGGAGGACCGATTCTTGTTAAAGTCTCTGAAGCCAGATACGCTCTAGGAAGAGAGATTTCATCATCAATATACGTTAAAAGGGATTGAGTTATCGAAATCAAGAGAAGGCGATCGTTGTATGGGAGAGCAAGAAAAGATGGAGAAATCAGACATGCCTTTAACTGCATTAAGAGAAGGAGAGACTGGAATCGTAACTTCTATAAAATCAGGCCCCGGGAGAGGATATGGAAGAGGCATAGGATTTGAAAGACGGCTTATGGATATGGGTCTAACACCGGGCACTGAGGTAGTTGTTATAAAATCAGCTCTTTTTCATGGTCCCATAGAAATTTCTGTTAGAGGTTCAAGACTTGCTCTCGGTCGAGGTATAGCAGAGAGAATTTTCGTAGTGAAGAAAAGTGCCTAAGAGAAAAATAACCATTGCGCTAGCTGGAAACGCGAATGTTGGAAAATCTGTTATATTTAACCATTTGACTGGCTTACATCAACATATCGGAAACTGGCCTGGAAAAACCGTTGAAAGAGCAGAGGGAACTCTTCATTTTAGAGGCCACACAATAGACATAGTTGATTTACCGGGAATATATTCGCTTTCCACTTATTCCCTAGAGGAAATGATCTCAAGAAAATATATCGTAGTCGAGAGACCAGATCTAGTGATAAACGTTGTAGACGCTTCTGTCCTTGAGAGAAATCTGTTCTTTACGTTACAGTTAATAGAACTCAGGACTCCCATGGTTATAGCTCTAAATCAAATAGATGTGGCAAAGAAAAAAGGCATTAAGATCGATGTAGAAAAATTAGAAAAGTTGCTAGGAGTGCCTGTTGTACCAACCGTAGCGATAAAAGGAATTGGTATCTTCCAGCTTTTGGAAAAAGCCATCGAAATAATCGAGAAAGGACAGGAAACGAAACGAATCGAAGTGAGATATGAGGAAGAAGTCGAAGAAAGGATTGCCAAGCTCGCTAAGATGATTGAAGGTATCCAATTTTGGTATCCACCTAGGTATGCAGCAATTAAGCTTCTAGAAGGAGACGAAGAAATTGAGAGAATAATCCATAGAATAAATCCTCAGATAACATACACTGCAAAAAAACTTGCTAATGAACTTGAGAACATCTATGGTCATTCTTGCGCAACCATAATAACTTCTGAGCGATACGGGATTGCTGGCTGTATTGCCAGAGAAGTTCAAAAACTTGTACCACCGATAAAGCCAACTAAAGAAGAGAGGTTTCACACCCTCACGACACACAAAATTTTGGGATATCCAATTATGGTTTTTTTGTTACTCTTAGTGTTCCATTCCATTTTTACCTTTGGAAACTACGCCTCAGAACTTTTACGTAACTTCTTTTACAACTGGGAATTCCTTTTTACAGATTTTTTTGGAATAGGAGTCATAGGAAAATTGGTTTGGGGAGGCATTATCGAGGGTATCATATCAGGCATCACTATAGCCATCCCATACATTGTCCCTTTTTATTTCATATTGTATTTTTTAGAAGACTCAGGCTACCTTAGTCGAATAGCATTTTTGATGGACAACGCTATGCATAAGATAGGACTACACGGAAAGGCCTTCATCCCTTTACTACTTGGCTATGGTTGTAACGTTCCTGCCTGCTTAGGGTGTAGAATAATGGAGACAGAGAGGGAGAGACTACTTGCAGCTTTTGTAACAACATTAGTGCCTTGTGCAGCAAGGACGGTTATCATACTTGGTTTAGTAGGCCAATTTATGGGCATACAATGGGCTTTGATGCTCTATGTCTTTAACCTAGTAGTCATTTTCATCCTTGGAAGGCTTGCATTTAAAATGCTTCCAGGTGAGCCAACTGCTCTAATTATGGAAATGAGTGATTACAGGCTACCCCATCTGAAGACTGTTGTAAAGCAAACATGGTCAAGATTAGTCGAATTCATAAAAATAGCCTTCCCCTTGATAATAGTTGGAAGTTTTGTGATAAAGCTCACTGAAGTTTTAGGATTATTAGAACCAATCGCGACCTCATTCAGTTTCATAACAGTTATGTGGTTAGGACTGCCTGCTGCAACTGGTATAGCGCTAATATTTGGGATACTGAGAAAGGAGTTGACACTAATCATGCTTGCTGTCCTTCTAGGAACAACGAATTTTGCACAGGTTTTGACACCGATCCAGATGATCGTGTTCACTCTAGTAATAATGTTTTACATACCTTGTATAGCGACTATCGCCGCTCTAGTTAAAGAGTTTGGCTGGAAGAAAGCACTTCTAATGACAGTGTTCGAGATAGCCTTTGCAATAATCTTGGGGGGAGTTGCATTAAGAGTATTGACATTGATTGTCTAATGGAATAATCAGTTCTAGTAAATTATGATGGGAGGCTTAGCGATAGAATAAATTAATAAAAAGATGCTTCTATGAATTCCGAAATAATAAAAGGCTATGCTGCATATCAGGTTAAAGATAGCATAGGTGTGAGTGTATGTTCAAAGACCGCACAGAAGCAGGAAAGACTCTTGCCGAGGCTCTATCAGAATACAAGGATAAGAATACAATAGTTCTAGCAATTCCAAGGGGAGGGGTTGTAGTAGCATATGAAGTGGCTAAGGCATTAAACGCGCCTCTCGATCTGATAATACCAAGAAAGATAGGTGCACCAAGCCAGCCTGAACTTGCTATTGGTGCTGTTACAGAAGATGGCACGACGATTCTAAATCAGGATATAATCCAATACTTAAGAGTGCCAGATGACTATATAAAAACTGAAGTAAAACGCCAGGTAGAAGAGATTAAGAGAAGAATTCAAAGGTATCTTGGAGATAAGCCCAGACTTTCTATAGAAGGAAAAGTTGTAATACTAATAGACGATGGTGTAGCCACTGGTGCTACGACAAGAGCGGCCATAGCATCCATCAGAAAAAGAAAACCAGCCTCGATAGTTTTAGCTATACCTGTAGGACCACCAGATACTGTGAAAGAGTTAAGAGAAGATGCCGACAAAGTAATTTGCTTGATGACCCCTGAGCCTTTCTTTGCTATTGGGCAGTTCTACGAAAACTTTGAGCAAACTAGTGATGAAGAAGTTATTCAAATCTTAAACAAATTGAAGTGAGTTTATTTGAACTCCTCATACGCTTCTTTTAACCTTTCTGATATAACTTCTGCTTTTTTTCTTGTCTTGTTTGCATTACAAGTTTCTAAATGCTTCTCATAATCAGCTATTGTGGAGAAAGTTGCACCACATTGAACACATTTCTTCCTAAAACCTGCTACCATAGGCCCACTAATAATTTAATCGACATAATAGTATATATGAGTTATTTTAGAATCATTCACCAATTATCTGTAAGACAAGCTCTCTCGATCTGCTACGAATGTCTAACTCTATGAAGACTATTTGCTGCCACGTTCCAAGAATCGGTCTTTTATCTTTAAAGGGTATTGTTATACTTGGTCCTATTAGAGAAGCTCTCACATGAGAATGACCGTTGTGATCGTGCCACCTTTTCTCATGCTCATAATCTATGTCCTTTGGGATTATTCTCTCCAGCATGTTTTTGAAATCCTCTAACAGTCCTGGTTCATATTCTATAGTTGTTAAAGCTCCTGTAGAACCAGGGACGAATATTGTCACTATTCCACTTCTAATGTTTGATTCACTAACAACATCAGATACAGCATTTGTTATATCTATCATGTCGAGTTCTCCTTTTGTTCTTAAACTGAGGTATTTTGTTAAAATCATACCAACACCTATCAATATTAAATCCTAAAAAATTTGTTTTTTACTCTTACTTACTTTACAGGATTCCATACGCTCAAAGAGTATGCAGCAGGCACCACAAAGGCAGCAATCTGGTGCTACTTGTTTCGTTAAGTACTCTGATTATAATTGCTTGTTATTACATTTTTCAAAAACCTAAAGGGTTAGCAGAACCGAAAACCCCTCAGTCTTTATAATAGGAACTGGTTTGGATGATAAGTAATCATAAAGGTTGCATAAAAATTTTTAAAGGAGCTCGTTCTCTTTTATGAACGACAAGTCTTCTAAACTGTTCATCTTTACTATCTTATTTGATACTGTGTAAAGTGTATCATCGATGTATAGTGTCCTTTTAACTTGTAGATTGTATTCGAATTCGTTACTTTGGTGAGTTATACTACCTTTAAGAGTAAACCCTTGCTCTAGTGATAGATTGAAGATAAATGCACCTTGCCGAGTGCCTTTGTATTCATACCCATTAGTATTTGACCAGATCGAAACTGGAAGGGCTAACAACTCTTTTGATCTATCGAAAAGAAACGCCTTATGATCATATAGAACTTCGGTATTGGACCAATCCCCTAGCACAGTGAACTTTGCCTTCTCAATAGGCATGCTAACATTTGTGACATCAAAGAGCGACAACTTCACTTTATTCTGCTCCATACCAACGCCTATTACATGCTCTTCATCGTAAGGATGAAGGTATCCTGAGAAGCCAGGTATCTCCAGATAGCCTAAAACCATTGGTTCTAATGGATTACTCAAGTCTATCACGAAGAAGGGATCTATTTGCCTAAAGGTTACTAGATAGCATCTATCACCCATAAACCTTGCTGAGTATATTTTCTCATCAGGAGCTAAGCCTTCGATCTTTCCAACAACATTCATATTCATATCCAATACGTATAGATTGTTCACCTGTTCAATACTTGCCCACTTTGTAGTCGCTATTCTAAAGAAGCCGTTGTACTCATCCATGCTAAATTGATTTAATACATAGCCTGAAACCGAGCCTTGAGCCTCGAAGTTTATCTTTTCTTCATCTAATCTTATCCTGTAGATCAGAGTTTCTTCGCTCGCTCCTTCACTTATGCTTAAGATCAAGAACTTTGTGTTAGGAATTACTAGGTATATGTTATTCAGTGAAACATAAATGCTCGATGTCGCTCCTGCTAGAATTGGCTCATAAGTAGGCTCTCGGGCATCATCTTGAACATTAACGGCTACGATAGTTATGAAATAATAGGAATAGTTCGGAACATCGACATAGCTTATCTCATTTACTTGCACCTCTATGATGGTGCTATTGTCAACTAACTTTGGCAGATTGACTTCAAAATCTGTTCCATCATTGATTGGAATCGTTGCTGGCTGATTGAACACAATGTAAACATAATTTCCTATCATTCTTGAGCCTAAAATGGTCCCATTCAAGCTTATAGTTCTCTTTAGAACAGGGTTCTCTCTGTTTGAGATATCATAGACCTTGATAAAGGATTCCTCTACATAAGGATAAAGAATCATTGGTAATGAGTAATAATAGTGATGATGTCTTCCTAAAACAACCAATCTATCTTCATTCAAGTAAATTTCTAGACTGTAAGTCTCATTCAAAGATATCTTTGAGAGGATTTGTGCTTGTTCAGGAGGATAAGCCCTTAAAATGTAAATGTTAGAGCTGGAAACCACATACAAGAATTCTCCATCAGTTTTCACTATATCAGATTCATCTACCCCTGAAACTTGAATGTTAGTTGTAGAATAACCAGGTGCACCTGAATACTCGGGCGCAAACTTATCGTTGTTCGTTAGAGTGGAATATACCTTAAATCCTTGAGAGGATCTTGCCTGTTCCATGTTTGTTTTGAGAAAATATTTTAGTTCAAAGTAGCTTGAGAAGGTTCTAAGCTCTGGCGGTTTTAATTCAAAACTAGGTAGAAAGTTAGGACTATAGTATACGCTCGTAGCAAGTAGAACGGCTAAGAGTACTGCTACAACGCTGTAGCTTAACGCCTTTCTATTGATCTCCCTCTCCATTCTGGCATCACTTTCCTGATTATATTGAAGATGCAGTGTATTTTATCCTAAGTTTTGATACTCCTTGTCCAGAAATTGGACAGCATTAATTAGATAGCAATGGGAAAAATCATATCTTTTCTTGAAGAAAACTGTAGAGAATGAAGTAAGCGTCTATGCATAGCACTGGCATGGGTTTATATTCTTTTTCATATTAGTATCAATAATAGCATATTTTGCTTTCTATCTAATAGGAAAAAGGTCTTCTTAATTCTATTAAGGTTTCAACAGAGTAGCCATAAAACAAGGATTGGGATGTTATCGCCAGAGTCGAACCTTGAGGTCTTCTATCTTAAAGAAGTCCTTGTTGTTAGATATCAATTCCTCCCCTCTCTTGATGGATATTGCCGCTATTAAAATGTCAAATTCTCCTATCATCTCCCCCTTTCTCCTTAGCTTTTGATAGATCGTAGATGCCAATTCCACGGATGGCGAATCTAGTTCTAATATGGCTATGTTTGAGAGAAGGTCCTTTACTAGTCTGACATTTGCATCTGATTTTACCGAAATCACAGCACCTTTTAATAGTTCATAAGCAGTTATGACGGTCGATCTAATCTCCTCGCCCTTCCTTTCTAAAGTATCGATAAAAGACACTGCCTTTGGATCGCCCTTGATAAGGGATACAAGAATATCAGTATCTAAGCAGGCCAATTTATACCGCAATCTCTCTTGTAGCTGATAGCATCCTTTCTTTCTTGATCATGTCAAAGACTTTATCGATATCATCTCCACTCCATTTGCCTGCGAACGTGGTCAACGATACTCTTTTCTTCCCTTCTATCAATTTCATGATTACCTCCGAAAAGGATTCTCCCTCTTCCTTCCTCTCTTTAAGCATTTTATAGGCTTTATTTGAAAGTGATACAACTTTTGTCATATATATGCATATACATAAGCGCATATATAAGCATTATTTTAAGTTTATCTTCTAGCACTTTATTGAAATTGATAAATTAAGCGTGATATTGCTTTATTTAAGTCCCTTTAGTAAACTGCCTCACTGCTTCACTGCAGACACTCTTTAAATTAAATCAATTCTCTAATAATAAAGAATTGAGCGAAGATAAAATCGAAAAGAATGCCGTAGATATGATTCGTGAAGTATCTGAACTTATTAACAAGATAAACAAGATCGTAAAAAGAACGAAAAACGAGAAGAAGTTGGTTAAATATGCAAGAATCCTTGCCACTCTTTATAGCACTCTGTTAAAAATTCTCAAAGAAGTAGGGATAGAAACCTCATCTAAAAGTTTGGATGAACTATTGTCTGAATTAGAAATTCCTGAGAAGCAAGCCAAGAAATTATCAAAAATCTTGGAGGTTTATGATAGATGAGAAATTCAGTTCAAGATAAACTGTCAGAATTGAAGAAAGGATGTCTTATTTTCTCAGGATGCTTTATAGTTGGTGGATCGCCCTTAACTTCAACGACAAAGTAACTGTAACTTTTCGTCTTTCTAACTTTTATATCGACTCCGTGCTCAGAGATTGTCTTAACTCTTGATATTATTCCATAGCCTTGCTTGCTTAACCATTCTAACACTCTATTGCGAACAAATTCTTCAGTAAGTCTGGTCAAATTCTGCTCGTATGGTTTCCAAACACTTGCCAAGTTAAAATGTTATCTAGACATTTTCAAGAATAAATCTCTTGTCCTACACTTTTAATACTTAACACTGCAAAATTGCACGTATAAACACTGCGGGAGAGTTGAATGATAGTCTGGCTTTATTGGATAATAAGTCTAACAATAGTAACTTATGCTAGCAGTTATATAGTTAGGAAATATGAGAATTATGGGTTCGCTGCTTTAACTGCTTTTTATACAATATACTTAGGTGCATCACAGATAATTGCTAGTAGAATAATAAACTTCGATCTAGGATTTTATCAATTCTTTGCACCTGCTGCAGTATTCATCTATCCATTTGTTGCTCAAGCCATAGATATGATAAACGAAGCATATGGCAAAGCTAAAGCTCATCTAGCAATATTCATAGCATTCATAACTCAAGTATTGTTAATTACATTCATTGCTATGGTAAACTCATTGAGTCCAGCACCATTCTTTCAATTTGAAGAAGCTTGGCAGAATCTGTTTGGCTTATCAATAAGAATAACTGCAGCGTCATGGATAGCGTTTCTAATTTGTCAGAATTTAGATGCCCATGTATTTGCATTTTTAAAGAAGAGGCATGAGAAAAGAGTAGTTTTGAGAAGCCTCACAAGCGATGTATTGGATTTAACTTTGGATAGCATAATATTCGTTACTATAGCTTTCTATGGAGAATATGCAATACTACCTTTGATTATTGGGCAGATAATAAGTAAGAATATAATCGGATTTTTAGATACTCCATGGTTCGTATGGTATAAGAAGATGCTAACATGGAAAGAGATATCATTCATACCAAAATTTTTACAGAGAACAAAGGAAAAGTTGGAGTGATTAAATCTTACAAAAACCATTAAATGAACTGATCTCTGAACTTTGCACCAACTCCAGTTAAGACTACTCTGAAGTAGAAGACACCTGCTCTATCTGGCGTGTAAGTTATAGAGTAATAACACCAGTCGTAGTTATCGCCTGTGCCACTCGTGTCCAAGTAGCATTGTCTGGGCTGGTCTCCAGTAAGACCACTATGCCGCCTTCTTCTATGCTTTTGACTGCATCTATGCTGAAGGTTCCAGTAAAGACTATCGATAGGTCCCTGTTCCAATAGGTCCATAGAAGGTCTGGCCATTAGATTCGTATGAACCGACTGCAGTATTGAAGGTGTGTCTTCCAATCAGCAAAAGGCATTGACTCCAATACATGCATTGGTATTATATACAAGGACCTGCAGTATCAGCCTTAGGATGGAATACTACAGCTGGTTCGCCTGTATCACCAAAGTCTGCTATCGTGACTCTAATCATATATTGATCGACAGCCTCTATAGTTGCAGTTCTTGGGTTGGTTATCTCTGGAGGTGCAGGGTAGTATGAAAGATTGTTTTCGAGGTCTAATGCAAGCCTTTTGACGAGGAAAAGCATGGTAGATACGATTTCTTGACCATTCTTGAGATATTGATAGCTCTTAAGATGAATGGAAAGCATAGCACCTAATCGCTATCTAGATCTTTATCGTCCTTGAGCCATGTAGCATTGATTACAAAGTATCTGTCCGTATGCCTTCAATTGGGATTGGTTGAGTACGATCAGGCAAAGTATTATCGCTTGAGCAAGAAGGGAGAAGAATTGTTGGATGTATTCTTGAAGGAGAGGAAAGATCATATTCTAACAGTGAGTAAGCCTTAAGTATTAAAGACGCTGAGATAAGCGGATATTATGACTGTAAAGGGGAAAAAACCAATCTCTTGGAAATGGGTAACCATTGCAATTATCGCCTTAGCAGTAGTTTCTGGGACTATCTCAGCTTTGTATCAAGCAAATCCATCAGAACCAATTCCTCCTAAAGAAATCACAATAAAATATACCTATACTACCATGGATTCAGTCAGTTTATGGAAAGCCGAAGCTGGAAAGACGCTTCTTGTAGTTAATATGACCATTGAGAATCATGGCTACGATAGTTTTTATTTGGACCCATTGAACTTTGAGGCTGTAGTGGACGGCGTGGTATACAAACATTCTATCATTACGTATTTTCTTGACGATGTAGGTTACATTCCTATGCAACCTGTTTATTTGCTAGATAAAGGGAAGGTTGTATGTGCAATAGCTTTTGAAATTTCAAAAGACTATCAATCAATCTCATTAAGGCATATGTGGGCTTTGCAATACAATATCGAGTGGATAAGTGCTTAAGCCTGGAAAACCTTTTTTATCCACTATGGTGATGCTATTCTGAATAATCTGACTTTTTCAATGATTTTTTTCTTCATAGGATGAATCTTAGTAAAATTTAAATCTATTAAAAATTACTAATATTAATATAAAAAAAGTTAATTTTTCCTAGAGATATTGGGGCAAGCTTGCTAAGATGGATAGAAAGAAGAGAAGCCTACGCCATCAAAGGTCCAAGACAAAGTGGTAAAACAACTCTTCTAAGAATCTTGGAGGATGATTTAAAGAAAAAAGGAATAAACATAGTTTTTTTGAATTTTGAAGATCCTGATATACTTGAAGCTTTTGAGACTAATCCAAAGGAATATATTAGAAGTTTTCTTGTAAAGGAAGGCAAGTATTGCTTCTTAATGGACGAATACCATTACGTAAAAGACCCTGGAAAGAAGCTTAAGCTTCTTTATGATACTTTCGAAAGCATTAAGTTCATCGTCACTGGAAGCTCATCTTTAGAACTTTCAGGAGCTATGGCGAAATTCTTGGCTGGGAGAGTATTCTTCTTTGAGCTATTCCCATTCAATTTTCATGAGTTCTTAGTAGCAAAAGATCCAAGACTGGCAAAAATCTATGAGGAGAAGAACAAGATGGTTAAAGAGTTTTTGAGTAATGAAGTTGAAGTCGAGAAAGATATTTTCATTAAAGAGCTTGCTCCATTTTTTGATCAATACGTAATCTTTGGAGGCTATCCCGCTGTAATAAAAGAAGAAGATTTTGAGACAAAAAGAACTATATTAAAGAATATTTATGATACCTATATTTCGAAGGATGTTGTAGAATTCCTTAAGGTTACTGATGCTTTCAAATATAGACATGTTGTTAGGGCTTTAGCAGTACTAGTTGGAAATCTAATAAATTACAATGAAATCTGTTCTTCAACTCAGACTTATTATAAAGAACTAAAAAGAATGATTTCGATACTATCTGAAACCTACATAATAAACTTGATTCAGCCTTTTTACAGAAACCCGATAACAG
>CALLJF010000004.1 GCA_938091495.1 uncultured Nitrososphaerales archaeon
TTCTATTGAAGACAGACCTTGTGGTGAACTTTTTAACAAGTATCTTAACGGAAAAAAGCATATGGAAGTTCTTGAGAAGGAAGGAATAGTCAAAAAGACTGCAAAGGGGTTTTATACTTTCTATAGCCTTGCCAAACCTGAAATAAAAGATGCGCTAGCTGATCTGTGATATGCTGATTTAGGTAGTGAAAATTAGCTCTTCCGTTCATCTTAAAATTTCATTGAGCACTTTCTAATAATGAATGCACTTCCAACTCATATCTGCTTCCAATATCTCCTCTCGTAATTATTCCGATCAACTTCTTAGGATTAGATCTATCCACTACTGGCAAACGCCCTATCTCGTGCCCTACCATCTTCTCAAAGGCTTCGTAAAGAGACTCATCAGGATAAGTAACTATGGGCTTCTTGCTCATAACTTGCTCCACAGTAGTCTTTTCTCGTTGCAGATCAGGGATTCGCAATATGTCTATCAATGTTATTATTCCGACTAAATTGTTATCCTTAAGAACTGGTAGCCCCTTTATCCTATTGTCTGCCATTATCTTGGCTGCTTTGGTTATCATGTCATTAGGTCTTACCGTTATGACACTCTCCATCATGGCATCTTCTACTTTTAGCTTTTCCAGCAAAGGCACTGAATACTCTGCCCTATGAGCCATTGATTGAGCTCTAGCATACACTTGACTCTCATAAATCGAGATATCTCCAGATATAAGGTAAGCAAGGATAGTAGCTATTACAGAAGGTACAAGTAATGTATATGTGCCTGTCATCTCACCGACCATCAAGATGACAGATATCGGTACTTTGCCTACTCCACCAAAGAATGCCATCATGCCTACAATAACGAAGGGTGCAGGGCTTGCAATAGAGAAAGAGAGCAAGTTATGGAAGATATACCAAGTTACTCCCCCAATCATGCCACCTATTACCAAGCTTGGGGCAAACACTCCTCCACTACCTCCCGAGCCTACAGAGAGTGCCGTAGCAAAGATTTTTGCAAAAATGAGCAATAACATGATTTCAAAGGGAAGAAAGACAAAGTTACCATCTATAGCTAATTGAAGCCATCCATAACCCATGCCCATAACTTGAGGTAAAAATATAGCCATAAGTCCGACTAGAAAACCGCCTAAAGTTGGCTTTAAGATTCTTGGAATCTTTAACTTTTTGAAAATTGTCCTCAATCCATAGAAGGTTTTTACATATAGTATTCCTACTAAGCCACATAGCAGACCTAAGATTGCATAAAAATTAAGTTCTAATGGATTAGTGAAGGCATATCCCGTCAAATAACCAAAGACAGGCATCCATCCTGCAACAGATGCAAAGATTGAGTATCCTGTGATTGATGCAATAAAAGATGGTATAAGTGCTTCTACTTCAAAATCCCTTTTGTAAAGAATCTCGCTACCTAAAATGGCGCCTCCAAAGGGTGCTTTGAATATGGAACCTAGACCTGCTCCTATACCCGCTGCCATTATTATTCTTCTATCATGAACATTAAGATGCAACAATTTGCCCAAAACAGATCCAAAACCAGCCGATATTTGAGCGGCAGGTCCTTCTCTACCAGCGCTGCCTCCCGAGCCTATGGTTATTGCAGATGTGATCAACTTAATTATCGGAATCCTCCTTCTAACCTCTCCTTGTTTGTTATGGAAGGCATCCACTGCTCTGTCTACACCATCTCCCTCTGCTTCTGGAGCGAGACTGTATATTATTATTCCACTTAATAATCCGCCTAATGTGGTTATTAAAGGTAGAAGATAAGGTCTTCCTATAGGTATTACTGTGGCTGAACCTTCGCCCACTGGTGAGGGTGGCATGTATTCAGCCCCAAACCATAAAAGAAGATTTGTAGCCCAAATTATTGCATAATAAAGGATTATTGCACCAAATCCAGATATAATCCCAGTAAGTATACTAAGTGGAACCCACTTCCTTAGATAGCTTCCTCCCATTCTATCTAAGTATTTGAATGGCTTCATACCTTTACCTTTACTTCAGATTTTTGATTTATCCATAATCATTTATCTATTTCATTTTTGATAATTTTTAATTTGATGTTAATTTTTCACTCATATATTCCCCATGGGGGTTGAGACTCCATAGGCTTGGCTTGTTTGCGAAGGACCTTTAGCCTTTCTGCTATCCTTTCAGCCTCTTGGTGAAGAGGAGCAACGTCAACCTTAATTTCTGGAATAAGCTTATCTATCATTTCTACAGCTCTTACAGCAGCCTTGACTTCAGGTATATCTGGCTGAATGGGTATTATGAGGCTTATCACATCAAAGTTGGCCCATCTTCCTTCGTTAAGAAGAAGGCCAGATATGCCAGGGATTATCCCTATGTTCAACTGCTTTATGTCGCTTGAGACGAGTCTCTGCCTCGCTCTATCTGTGCTCCCAACACCCATCACATCGAGCTCTTTTTCTATGGAAAGGAGTTGTACGGGATAACCTACAGGCGATATTATGAGAGAGCATTTTTGTTCTTTGGCCCAGTTCAATAGAGTCTTTGCCAGAGGTCTGTAAAGATAAGGAAGAATTCTGAACTCTGATAAGAATACAACTGTCTTCAATTTTTCACTGGCATAAATTCTTGCTGGGAATTTCGGCTTATTAGCATAGATCATAGAAACAGCTGGAAATCGATCAGAATCTAGCGCGGCTATTTGGTCCAAGTTAAGGGTTGCCAAAAGGTAATTGGCAGCAATGGTATTCACCATCCCAACGCTTGGAAAGCCATCTATTATGGTAGCTCCATTTAGATTCATCTTCTTGAATTCTCGTAACTCTATCTCTACCAAAAGATCACAAAACGCTGTAAAACATAGGTAGTTAATAAATGTCTTCAAAATCAGTCATGATTGGTGTAACACATTTATCTTACCTATTAGCAACAAGAATAATAGCAAACTACTGTATGGTGATATTGGTGCCCCAAGAGATAGTCGTTGCAACTCTTGATGGTAGGGCTTATTATAGAATCACGAGCATTTTAAAAGAGATGGGGCTAAAATTTGATAACGTTATGCCAGGCAAGACTTTGAATCCTAGAACAAAGCTCGTCATAACTACTGAGAAAGAGGAGAATTTGATAAATCATGAAAAAGTCTTATCTTTAGAAGAATTGAGCAAAGACCCCTATCTTGCTAAAGAGAAGATCGTCGATAATCTTTACAGCAATACTGATGAATCTATCATAATAGGCATTGATCCTGGAAAGAGAATAGGCATGGCAGTCTATTACAGACAGAGAGATTTGATGGGAGATGTTTTGAACTCTGCAGATGAAGTCATAGAAAAAGTTGTGAAATTAATCATGGGCACCCATGCAAAAAAGAAAATAGTAAGAATTGGAAACGGTGAGCCAGATATGGCAGAGAAGATAGCGAATGAACTCTCAAAGCGGCTTAGGAATACAACAATTGAGTTAGTGGATGAAAGAGGAACATCTTCTCTCTCTAAAATAAAGCCCAGCAAGAAAGTTGTAAGAGATCAAAGATCTGCCATGATCATTGCCCTCAGGCAAGGAAAAAGGTACTTTGGAGAACAAATCGTATAAATTAGGTAAAAGCGATGTTTTGCTTGTAAGAGGCCCAGCATCTGTTAGGGCTGAGAGTAAAGGTATTTCTGTTCTAGGCATGAATCTAGAGATTAACGATAAGATAACTGTTAGGAAGAACAAAGTTCTACCTTTTGAAGCAGATGAAGATGGTTCTCTGATACAAGTGACTTTAGGTGAAAAAAGTGAAGCTTTGATAAGCCATGATAAAGTCGGTGTGAGAATATGGAAAGATTTGCAAGAGAAGATCTTCAAGAGTTTTGAATCAGGTAAAAGGAGATTTATGATAATGGGAGAAACAGATTCAGGAAAATCCACTCTAACGTCCTATCTAGTGAATATGGCTTTGACAAGGGGTTTAAAGACCATAGTAGTGGATGGAGACATAGGCCAAGGCGACTTAGCACCTCCAGGATGTATAGGAGCTGCAACTGTAAGGGATAAGATTTATGATCTCAGGGATTTAAGAGCAGAAGTATTCGGCTTTTTAGGGTTCACTTCTCCTCGATACGTTAGAGATCTGATGATAGAAAGAATGAAGAAAATCATATCTCAAATTGAAGAAAAGGAGCATGATTTATGCATAATAAACACCGATGGTTATGTTGTTGAAGAAGGTATGGATCATAAGATCGCTATGATTAAAGAACTAGAACCCGACATCGTTATCTGCTTCAAAGAAATCGATAAAGAATTGCTCAAAAGGCTCAAGGATTTTGATGATGCTCCTATCATTCTAACTGTAGACAAGCCTGAAGGAGTCGTAAAGAGTCCTTCTGAGAGAAGTGAGAGAAGGCTAAGTCAGTATTATCGATTTCTAAAAGATGGGAAAAATTTGAACATTGGTTTGAGAAGAATCAATTTAAGTTTTATGGAAGATTTTTATGAATATAATCTTTCTGAAATTGAGTTAAAAGAAATTTCTCGAAAACTATCATCGAGCATCTTGTTTGCGAAGAAAAGCAATAACAAAATAATTCTATTCAGATCGGGTATGAACGATGTAATTGAGATGTTTGGCAGATTTACCATCTTCAATCAAAATAGTCTAAGAGGCATGTTTATAGGATTAGGCGCTAATAATGAGGTATTTGGCTTTGCTCAAATAGACAAGATGCATCAAAATCAGATAATAACTCTAAACACAAATTTTAAAGGTAAATTCGATACTTTATTTTTGAGCACTATAAGAATCTTCCCGAATCTTAGAAATGAAGCCATATTGCCTATCTTAAGGAAAAGTTAATGACTTAGTTTAAAGGCACAGAAAACCTCTACAGTAAAGAAACTCAAAGAGCTTATAGTGCGGGGGTTAGGTTTAAACATCGGTTTAATTCTCAGCGAAATTTGTAAGCTTACTTATGTAACAATAATAATGCAGAATTAATCACTACAGATATGCATCCGGCTTCTTGAAGGAATGCGGCTAAAATTGGAGTTAAAAAACCCAACGATGCTAAACTCAGTCCAATAGCGTTCCAAACTATAGAAAAGGCTATGTTCGTCTTCATCTTCCTAAATGCTTTTCGGCTTAATCTAATTGTGTACTCAACCTTTGTCAAGTCATCTCCAAGCAGAGCTACATCAGCCGTTTCGATCGCCACATCGCTACCAGCCGCTCCCATAGCGAACCCAACATCTGCATTAACCAATGCAGGGGCGTCGTTCACTCCGTCACCTACCATCGCAACAACATGATTGTTTTTCATTTTTCTTATAACCTCGACTTTCTGTTCTGGCAGGAGTTCTGCATAGTATTCATCGACGCCGATTTGTCTAGCAATAGATTTTGCAGTTTGTATGTTGTCTCCAGTTATCATGGCAGTTTTGATTGCTAACTTTTTCAGTCGCTGTATTGCTTCCAAAGAATTTTCTCTGATTGTGTCAGCCACGGCAATGATACCAATAACTTGATTGTCTAATATCACAGGAATGACTGTTTTTCCATCATTTTCGAACTCAATCATCGCTTTACTCGCTTCTTCTGAAATCGCCGTGTTCATCATCCTTTTTCCGATCAAAATCTCCTTGCCTCCATAACGAGCCTCTACTCCATGCCCGGGAATGATTTTAAAGTCTGTTGGGTCAGGAATATTCATGTCCAATTCAATTGCTTTTGCAATTACAGCTTTAGATATGGGATGCTCGGAGAACTTTTCAGCTATTGCCGCATACCTGACTATATCCTCTTCAGAATGACTGTCATAGGTTTTTATCTCAACAACCTTGGGTTCACCGATAGTCAATGTGCGAGTTTTATCAAACGCCACTAGATTAACGTCCTTTACCTTCTCGATGTGGGTGCCACCTTTTATTATTATGCCGTTCATACTGGCGTTACCAATCGCTCCTACAACAGCAATCGGAACAGCCAGCGCTAGTGCACAAGGACACGCCACCAAAAGAACAGATACGGCTCTGATAATTGCTTCTTCGAAACCAATTGTAATATAAGTCGTAGTGTATACAAAGGATGCTAAAATTAATATGAAAGGCAAGAAATACGTGGTAAATCTGTCCGCAACGTTCTGTACCGGTGCTTTCTTCTCTTGAGCCTCCTCAACTAAGTGGATGATGTGAGCAAGTGTGGTGTCCTCAGCGATTTTTTCAACCTTGATTTCTAAGACCCCATACTCGTTTAGAGTGCCGGCAAACACGCCGTCACCTTTTGTCTTTTCAACGGGCATTGATTCGCCAGTTATCGTGGCTTGGTTCACAGCGCTATATCCCGAAACCACGGTTCCATCAACGGGTATTTTTTCGCCTGGTTTAACCAGCACTATTTCGCCCAGCCTCACGTTTTCCACGGGCACTTCAACTTCCTTTCCATTTCGACGCACGCGAGCAGTGGTTGGCCTCATCGAGATGAGCTTCTCAATCGCTCCTCTTGTTCTAAAGAGAATATAGTCTTCAAGTGTTGTGCCAGCCAGAATTATGAACACTACTGTTGCTGCAGGTATAAAGTATCCTGCTGCTATGGAAACCGCAATTGCAATAGTTACAAACAATTGGACGGTTATCTTTTTCTGTAGCAAAAATCGGACGGCTTTAACATAAATGGGATAGCCACAGCCAATGGCGATCAAAGCCAAGACAATGCTAACGTTAAGTGCATACAACATTTGAATTTCTGAGAGGAACCAGCTCGTTAAAGTGAATATCCCGACTAATACAAGTAGAATTAATCCTCGGATATGCTCTCTCATGAAACTCCCCTTAACACATTCTGAATTAGGTAACCGAGCTTTTCTACACGCTCAATTATCTTCGAAACATCGATCTTTTGTATGTCATATTCAATCCTAACCTTGCCAGTTACCTCATCGACTTTGACCTTGGATACTCCGCTTAACCTCATCAGGGCTCGCTCAAGGCTTCTTACTTCGAAGTCAGTTGCGCATGTGGGGCATGCGTTGTTGCCCATTTTCGCAACCGTCAGAATTATCTTCTCAATAGTCATGTTTGGTCTCTCTGTTTCTTTCAGCTTTAGCGATGATTTCGAGGCACGCCGCAATCTTAGAAGCAACTTTTGGAAGAATATCATCAGCAGTCCTCAACAATTGAGCTGTTTTCGGATCAGCAAGGCTATAGTAGATCTTTCTCCATTCTCTCCTCGCATTTACTAACCCGCAATCACGAAGACAAGCTAAGTGATTTGAAACTTGCGATTGGCTCACACCATCAATTAGCTTAACTAGGTCGGATACGCTCTTCTCTCCGTTTCTTAACTCATCAAGAATCTGTAACCTTACTGGATGGGCGAAAGCGGAAAAAAATTTCACCTTTAACAGAAGCTCTCTGGACATAGCATCACACTTATGTGATATTACATTTGCATGGTATAAAGATTTTGCAGAATCTGAAAGACTCCTTCGAAAACAAGAAATGGCAACGCCAAACCAAGTCTAAAAACTGTCAAAAGAGCTGGGAGTTAGGTTTACATCTCGGTTTAAAGGAACGTAACTAGCGCACAGAGTATCTTATCGTTTGGTGCTTTCTCTACAAAGTCGTCTAAGTTAATTCTGTTTAGCAACATGGCTAGGTAGGCTCTGGTTGTTAGCTGGTAGAGTTTAGCTATAAACCTGTTTTTGTTTTTCTTTCCCCGTATTTTTCGATGTAGCCATGCTCTTCTAGGGCTCTGACTCTTCTGTTTACTGTGTTGTAGGGTATGTATGTAAAATCCCTCCAAGTTCTCAGCTTTCGCTATACGTCGTGGATTGTTAGTGGACCTTGCTGGGCGATGACCCTGAAAATAGCCCTGTTAAGCCTTGCATCTCGCCCTTTAAAGACCGTAATCCTCGCCATCTTGTCATCATGTTCCCATTCTAGCCGCCTACGAGGACTAAAAAGACTGGATGCTTTCAGCGGTTAAGAGGGAACCCTCTTCAGCGAAGGTATTTAGATATGTCCGTTTTCGGATACTATCCATTGCCGAAGCCTCTAATGGACAGTGTCCTTTGGATAGCCTCTTCTATGGCTTGCTCCCGCGGCTTTCCGGGTCAATCCAAGTAAGAAGGTAGCCTTCTTTGAGGGGGTCTGTTGCTCATCCATTTTATAGCCCCTAACATAGACTAAGCCTTCCCGCTCAAAACGACGCACGTTAGACATAATATCGATTGGCTTTATTCCCATGCCCTTCAAAGCCTCAGCAACCTCCTTAAAGAATAATGCCCGTGTTCTATGCCTCCCAAAAAACTCGAGAGTGGCCTTTGCCTTGCTATGCTTCCCCCCTCACATCCAGAAATTCTTTCGCACATTTTACAAACTCACGTCCATTAATGTTCACGGAATCCGTGCCCTCTGGTCTTAACACGTAGAGATGATAAGGCCTTGTAGTCTGAGTCATCCCGGCTCTTCCCTTGAAAATCTTTTCAAATTCATAAATCGACTTCTTAGTGCGCAGAACCAACCCTTTCTTCCAGCATGCAGCCAAAGCATTGTAAGTCGCACTTCTGCTTATTCTAGTAGCTTTAACAATCTCCCTAAGTTTAGGCTTATGATCACCCAGAACGGATAAAATCTGTTTCCTCGACTGTCCCATCTTTTTTGCTTCCATACTAGTTATGGAAAAACCGAGAATTTAATCTTCTTTCGAAATGAAAGTCATCCTAAAAATCCAAAGGGAATAATTTGCGACTATTTAGCGAAAACCGCTAAAAAACAGAAGATCTAGGCAATCTTCAGTAGTGCCGGGGATGGGTTTTGAACCCACGACCTCTGTTCTATGTGATCTCCAGATTATGAGTCACGCCCAAGGTTAGCCTGGCGCTCTAACCAGGCTGAGCTACCCCGGCACAGCGTATGATTAGAAGGATAAGCTAAATATATTCTTTGATTTCCTGCTTGCCATAACTTCGAAGATATAAAAGCAAGTTTAATGTAACTTATACTGATGGTATTTGAAAAGTATACTTCTCGACAAGTATGGTAAGAAAGTGATTCTTCTTGGCAATGAAGCTATAGTTAGAGGAGCTCTAGAGGCTGGCGTTGGCTTTTCTTCTACTTATCCTGGAACTCCTGCATCGGAGATAGGAGATACTTTTTCAGAAATAGCTAAAGATGCTAACTTGTACTTTGAATATAGCACTAATGAGAAAGTGGCTTTGGAGGCTGCTGCTGGAGCTGCCCTTTGTGGAGTTAGATCGATGGTCTCCTTTAAGCAGTATGGATTGAACGTATCTTCTGATAGTGCCTTTCCTCTAGCGTATATAGGGGTTAGAGCTGGCATGGTCATAGTGGTTGCTGATGATCCAAACTGCTGGAGTAGCGCCCAATCAGAGCAAGATAGCCGTTACTACGCTCGATTAGCACATATACCAATGCTGGAGCCTTCAGATTCACAAGAGTGTAAAGATTTCACGAAGATAGCCTTTGACTTATCTGAGAAATTCAGCATTCCTTTACTCTTGAGGACCACAACAAGAGTGAGTCATGGGAGAGGGGTTGTTACCCTTGGCAAAATAGTCAAAGGGAAAAAACGAGGCAGGTTTAACAAGGATTCGATAAGGTTCAGGAACTTTCCCCCATACATAATGGAAACTCATGAAGAGTTACACAAAAAGTTGGATGAATTAAGGAAAATATCTGAAGAGATCGATATAAATTTCTCTTTGAACGAAGGCTCAAGAAATAATTTAGGCATAGTAACTTCTGGCGTTGCGTTCAACTACGTTATGGATACTCTGCAAGATCTGAAGTTGAATTTACCAGTTTTAAAATTGGGAATGACCTATCCCATACCAGGCGATAAGATAAGGAACTTCATAAAAAATCTTGAATCAATTCTTTTCGTTGAAGAAATCGAACCAATTCTCGAAGAAAGCGTAAGTGCTTTAGCAAAGGATGTTAACCCAGAATTGAAGTTTTATGGAAAGAAGAATGGTTATCTTCCGAGGTCTGGTGAACTTAAGGAATGGCATATATTGCTTGCTATTAGCAAGATAACTGGGGTCAAATCACAATTCAACCCTATTGCCCAGAAAGAAGAGTACAAGAAGTTAAGCGTAGTAAAGAGACCTCCTGTAATGTGTCCAGGCTGTCCTCATAGGGCCTCATTCTTTGCAACAAAATCAGTGGTAGGAGAAGATGCTGTATTCGGTGGAGATATAGGTTGTTACATTTTAGGGATTTATTCCCCATATGAAACTCAAGATTTCGTATTCTCCATGGGCGCTAGTGAAGGAGTTATTCATGGTATTAAAAAAGTCAGTGATCAGAAGGCTATTGCGTTTATCGGAGATTCGACCTTCTTCCATGCTGGAATTCCAGGCTTGATAAACACTGTTTACAACGAATCGAATCCTTTGATAATAATTCTCGACAATAGATCCACTGCTATGACAGGCCATCAGCCACACCCTGGAGTTGGCATAACTGGTATGGGAGAGAAGAGTAAAGTCATAAACATAGAGGATATAGTAATGGCTTGTGGCGTCGAGAATGTAATGGTAGTAGATCCTTTCAATGTAAAAGAGATGGAAGATGCAGTCAGAGAATATTTACAAAAAGAAAAGGTTTCTGTAATAGTTGCAAAGAGAGAGTGCCAATTGCTGGCTATTAGAAGAAAGAAGAGAGAAGGGATTGTGATACCAAAGTTTGGAATAGATCAAAGCCTTTGTGATGGTTGTGGCATATGCTTGTATCAGTTTGGCTGTCCAGCAATATTCATAGATAATGATAAGTTCTTCATAGACAAAGACCTTTGCACAGGTTGCGCTGTTTGTGTTCGTATATGCCCAAAAAGAGCCATAAAGGCGGTAAAATAATGGAATTCAACATAATCATAACAGGTATAGGTGGGCAAGGAGTTCTTACTCTCACGAACATAATAACTTGGTCTGCCTTAAAAGAAGGACTTGATGCTAAGGCCTCAGAATTGCACGGCTTGGCTCAAAGAGGCGGTGCAATAGCCTGCCATGTAAGATTTGGTGATAAGATATACTCACCATTAGTGCTAGAAGGAAAGGCAGATCTGGTATTTGCTTTAGAACCTTTAGAGGCTTTACGCTCTTGCTACTTTGGCTCAAAGAAAAGAACTGTATTCTTGGTTAATTCTCATAGATCAGTTCCATCATCTATCTTCATCGCTAAAGAAGAGTATCCATCTTTGAGCTATGTGTTAGATTCCCTAAAACCCTTCTCAAATAAAGTGATCTTAATTGATGCATCTGAAATGGTAAAGAAAGCTACGGGAGATATTATTATGGCGAACATATATATGCTTGGTTACGCTTGTGCTAAGAAACTGATTCCATTAAAGAGAGAGTCCATTTTGGATGGTATAAAAGAGGCAATGCCTGAAAGGTATATTGAATTGAATAGAAAAATCTTCGATCTTGGGTTTAAAGCCAATGATGTTACTATCGGAGACGAGGTAGAATTTTAGTGTTAGAGCCGAGTAGACATAGTTGTCAGAAAGCTAACTCATTTTCATGATTTTCATGGGCATCAGAAATACTTAATCCAAAGCTCTTTATGATTCCTTTATTATCTTCAACAAATTTCATGATAGCATCTTTAACACACTTCAATAATTCTTCCTCTTTTATCATGAATGTTATTACATTTATCCAAACTTTCAACTTGCTTTCTCCTTCATTACCATTAGTAATCACTGTAAGATTTTTAATGCTTCCAGTAAGATTTGCGCGAATAGATGAGCCGTTCTTCCCTTCAGAATAAATCTTGATGTGACCTACAAGCTTATCATTAACACTACTAACTTCAAATAACCTTAAAACTAGTTCACGAAAAACTTCTTTTAATTCCTCTATGGTTCTAGTTTTAGAAAATTCTAAATTTATCTCTGCAGCGAATACAGATGGCTTATCAAGGATTTTCATTAAGCAAACAGATTTTCTACAACTTTATTAATGTTTGATTTACGCAAGGCTGATATTTGCATTATATTTGCTTTTTCGTTTATCTTGCGGATTTCTTCTTCTACATCTTTTAGATAGGATGGATCTGAGATTTTATCTATCTTGTTTATCAATACTAGGTCTGCACTCTTTAGTTGTTTTATTATGAATGGATAAGATGCAAGCAATAGGTCTAATTGAGTGGCATCGAAAAGAGTTACGACTGGCAAGACTTCTAGGCCTATACCATTCATAGAATCTAGGACTTTGTTCACGTTGAAGGCGTCGGCAACGCCAGAAGGTTCCAAGATAACTAAGTCTGGATTGTAATTTTCTTTGAGAGTTTTTATGGTTGTGGGTAAGTTTACCGCTATTTCACAGCATATACATCCTCCAAACATCTCTTTCACATTTAAGCCATAAGACTTCATCACTTTGTCATCTATGCCAACTTCTCCAATGTCGTTGACGATTATTGCTAGCTTTTTCTTGTGATTCAAAAAGAGCTCTCTAGCCAGTTCTAATATCAAGGTAGTCTTTCCAGAGCCAAAGAAGCCAGATACTATCAGGAATTGCATTGTAATAATTATGGTCAAACTAATATATTAACAAGTCGGAAAATTTTCTATATTGTAACATTAACTTAGTTTAGATAGTTTTACACCTTTATTATTTGCCTTTGTTATTAGTACCCTTCCCCCTTTCTCTTTCACATCATCTTCGGCAGCTTTAGCTATTGTCGAAGCCTTTTTCTCACTATCAACGAAGGCATAAAGAGCGGGTCCAAAAGAGCTTAGACCCACACTATAGGCACCAGCTTCAGCCATTGTTTTCATAATCTTCTTCACTTCATCAGATTGAAGATTCAATTCTATCTTCTTGAAGCCTACATTTTGTATCTTGGATATGGCATCTCCAAACTCAACTATATCTTTCTCAACTAATGAGGGTAAGAGCTTCATAAGGATTATATGCGATAGAGCCTGAACTTCATCAATAGGGATTGGACAGTATTTGGAGAAAAGCTCAACCTCGAGTGAACCGTGAATTCTTTGCCTTGCTCTTGGAATGACTAGAATTGCCAACCAGTCTTCAGGAAAATCAAGCCTAGAAACTACTGGAGGAGGAGGAGCTTTAGAGGCTGACGATGGAAGAAAGCTCTGCTTCTGTTTATTTACACCAAATGTATGCCCCCCATCAACGATAAAACCACCAAATTCGAAGGCAGCAACACCTATCCCTGATGTCCCGCCTCTTCCGACGATTTTAGCCAATCTTCTAGGGCTAACACTAATTCCATGTAGGTTTGTTATGGCAAAGGCAGTCCCTAATGATAACTGAGTACCAAAACCAAGGCCGACATGCTCATCATACTTTTGAAGAATTCTTAAATGTAACCCTCTCTTCAAGTTGTAAGCCTTCAAAACTCTTTTTGCTGCTTCAAGGGCTCTACCACTATCATCTCCTTCAACCTTTATGCCATTATCTATAAGCTCTGCTTCTAGAACTATACTTGGCTCTTCTAATGCTATGCCAACTCCACCGTCTATTCTTCCTAGTTTGCCATTCAGATCGATAAGAGTTATGTGTAACCTTGATGGCGTCTTGACTCTAATCATACTGATTTGTTTTATCATCAAAGAATTAAAATTTAATTTTTTATCATTTTCCCGCTTTCTCTATATTGAAAAGCTCAAAAAAGTCCCAAATCGCCAAAATAAGCTCATTTTGAGCTACTTTTTCTGAGTAACCCCAAATTTCTGTAAAATCCCTAGCTAATCATAACAATAATTGTATTTTAAGGTTCTACTAATTAAAAATAGGTGTTCTTGGTTTCCATTCGGGCTTTTCTCCTCTAAGATACATAGCTAATAATGTTGCTTCCTCGTTTAT
>CALLJF010000005.1 GCA_938091495.1 uncultured Nitrososphaerales archaeon
TAGTGGCTGGGATACTCGTGATCATAGGTGCAGTAATGCTGAATGCACGTCCAGCTGATCATACCACGTGGGGAACCATAATACTGGTCTTCTCACTCATCAGCTTCCTAGGTATGGGTGGCTTCTTTCTAGGCGCAATACTAGGGATAGTTGGCGGTGCTCTGGCACTTGCCTGGCAACCTATATCTAAGGCATAAGGCGTTGGAGTTTGAATCTCTAAAAATATTCGAAGAGTTAATTAGTCCTAGTTGCTCTGATGCTACAATAGTGTTTCTGAATGTATTTAGAAGCTGGAATGGTTACGATTGCACCTTCTAAGCAGATATGACTATCTGCTTAGAAGGACTGTCTGTTACGCCACCTGCGGCAAATATGCCAGAGTGACTCGTAGAATAACTCTTATCTACCACTATTCTTCCTGCTGTATTGAACTCAACCAAATCCCTTACGAAGTCTGTTTTTGTAACATATCCAAGCTCTACAAATACACCATCAATCTTTATCTCTCTGACCTTCTGAGTCCATACGTCTTGCAAGATTACTGATTCTACCTTATCCTCTCCCTTTATTTCTATCACTTGGGAGTAAGGAATCAGATCCAAATTCTCTTTTTCATCAAGCTTCTCCCTTAACTCAAAACTCCTCCCCAGAAGTTCGCCAGTTTTATAGCTCAGATAGACCTTATCTGCTATGTTACAGAGCCTTAGCGCAGCATCCATGGCTAAATCTTCCCATCCTACAACCATGACAACTTTTTTGGCAAAAAGATGACCATGAGCAATAGCGCTATAAGACAAACCCTTTCCGTAAAGCCTCTTCTCTCCTGGAACTTCTAAGGATTTAGGAGTGTTGCCAAAAGCCAGAATAATGGTCTTCGATTCATATTCTTTAGTTAGAGTCCTGACAACGAAGCCATCTTCTTTATCTTTTATCTCTATTACTTCATCAGATACTATCTCTGCCCCCAGAATTGAGAGCTTGCTCTTCAAACTTCCTCATTAAATCAAGGCTACGAATGCTCAAGAAGCCAGGATAGTTCTTGATCTCTGGGTTGAGAAGAACCTGTCCACCCATATCCTTTGTTATCACAAGAGTCTTGAGCTTGAGCCTTGATGAGTATATCGCTGCAGTAAGGCCTGCCGATGCTCCTCCGACCACTATCACATCATAAATCATGATTATTTATAGCATTATTAGTGAATATATGAATTTTGAAATCTTATCAAGAGCGATTTTCATACATAAATCATCAAAATTTTATCTTTGTTTCATGAGCAATTTCTAATATGAAAAATTATCTCCTTCGTCCTTTGGGCAATAGCTTCAGCCATTTCAGATAGTTTTGCATTTCCACCTAAATCATAGGTTACCATCTTACCTTCGGATATTATCTCTTCAGTGGCTTTAAAGATCGCTTTTGATGCTTCCTTTTCACCAATGTAATCTAACATCCATGCACCAGCAAGAATTGTGGCAGTAGGGTTCACTTTGTCCATGCCTTTGTACTTTGGGGCACTACCGTGGGCAGGTTCGAACATAGCATAATTGTCTCCTATATTTGCAGAGTATACACATCCTATGCTTCCTATAAGACCAGATGCTTCCTCAGATATGATGTCCATAAATAGGTTTGTGCTTAACACTACATGCTGATTGAACCTTTGAGGGTTCTTTACGAGTTGTTGAGCGAAATTATCTATAAAATAATCCTCCACTATGATTTCAGGATATTCTTTTGCAACTTCTCCTACAACTTCTCTAAAAAGTCCACAAGTCTCTTTCATGATATTCGCTTTGGTTATTACTGCTAGCTTTTTCCAGCCCTTCTCTCTCGCTAAATTGAAGGCATACCTTGCTACACGCTCTGATGCTCTCTTGCTAATCTTCCTTATAGCAATAGCTATATCGTTAAGGCGGAATTCTATGCCTGTATAGAGACCTTCCGTTGCTTCACGAACACACACAAAGTCCACATCACCAAGAGGACCGCTCCTATTGGGGAATGTCTTTATGGGTCTAACGTTTGCAAATAGATCAAACTTTTGCCTTATACTTACTGCAACACTTTTTGGAGTTCCTGGCTTTGGAATAGTGGTTGTAGGACCTTTAAAACACGCTGCTGATTTTTCAAGTATCTTCCAAGTTTCGGGTGGTATGAAAGAGTCTCCTCCATGCTTCTCCCACCATTCGAGACCTGCGTCGCACGGTACAAGCTCTACATCAGCCTTACTTGCCTCCAGCACTTTTATCATGGCGTCTACTAGCTCTGGACCTGTACCGTCTCCACGAATTAATGCAACGCTCTTTCCCATGACGCTTCATTGAGGCTCAATGAAACTAGTAGTTAAATTTTATGTAAAAAATAAAGAATTGTTTGTCTTCTCCTCTCAATCGCGGAAAATTCAAATCAACGTTAAATCAGTAAAGTATCTCAAAGTTCTTGAAATTGCCTTCATATTTTTCCCATTTTATATCCACGTTTTCTACTTGAGCGTTAGGAGGCCCTGTTTTGCACCATAGCAAAATCTCTAACACTTTGTCTCTATCGCCCTCAAATATTGCCTCAACTCGGCCATCCCAAAGGTTTCTAACCCATCCTCTCAGACCAAGCTTAAGAGCCATCTTTCTTGTATTAGACCTGAAGAAAACCCCTTGCACAAAGCCTGAAATATAGACGTGAGCCCTGACCTTATCCATTCCCGATCCAAATCATTCCCATGGAAATTTTCCAAACTTTTTGTAGTATTCTATAAGGCCGCCTGCTTCAAGCATCTTTTCTAAGAAGTCAGGGTGCTTGTTTATCTTCATAATCTTCCCATTTGATAGATTCTTGACAACTCCTTCTCTTAAATCCATTTCTACTAAATCGCCTTCGTTGGTCTCTTTTGGAAAATCCTTAGAAATTATTACGGGCAAGCCTATGTTGATGGCATTTCTGTAGAATATCCTTGCAAAGCTCTCCGCTATGACTGCAGATATGCCACAAGCTTTAATGGCTACAGGGGCTTGTTCTCTACTTGAGCCACAGCCAAAGTTTCTGCCTGCAACGATGAAGTCGCCTTTTTTGACCTTTTTTGAGAATTCTGGAGCGATCCCTTCCATGCAATGCTCAGCCAACTCTTTTGGGTCGATGCTTCTTGCTTTATATTTGTAAGGTATAATTACATCTGTATCAACATTGTCAGAGAACTTCCAAGCTCTTCCTATCAAAGTATCACCTCAAGTAATCTCTAGGATCAGCGATAGTTCCTTTTATGGCTGAGGCAACTACTGTAGCTGGAGAGGCTAGATAAACCTTCGATTCTGTTGAACCCATTCGACCTATAAAATTTCTATTACTGCTAGATATGCAGACTTCACCAGCCCCAAGTACTCCACAATGGGTACCAACACATGCTCCACAAGTTGGAGATGTTATAGAAGCTCCAGCTTCCATCAAGATGCTTACTATCCCTTTTTTCAAAGCAAACTTATACACTGATTTTGATGCTGGTGTGATAATAAGTCTTACACCCTCTTTCACTTTTTTACCCTTGAGCATCTTTGTAGCCATTATAAGGTCTTCAAGCCTGGCATTTGTACAACTTCCTAGAAAAGCCTGATCAATGGGTATTCCTTCAACTTCTCTTACAGCTTTAACGTTATCAACGCTATTGGGCAAAGCCACGCAAGGCTCCATTTGTTCTACTTCTTCCTCTAAAATTTTATCGTATATTGCTTCTTTCCCTGCATGGATTTCCATCATGGCTTCCCTTCCTAACGATGTTAGGTATTCTTTTGTAACACTATCCATTTCGACTATTCCTGCTTTAGCCCCTGCTTCAGTAGTCATATTGCAGAGAGTTGCCCTTGAATCAATGGAGAACTCTTCTACTACATTGCCAGCGAACTCTACAGTCTTATAATTGGCTCCTTCACATGAAATTTTACCTATGGTAAAGAGGATGAGATCCTTGGCATATACCCCCTTTGGCAATTTGCCGTTGAATACAATCTTTATGGACTCAGGAACCTTTAGCCAAATTCTGCCGCTTGCCCATACAGCGGCTATCTCTGTGCTCCCTACACCTGTAGCGAAAGCGCTTAAACAACCTTGGGTAGTTGTATGAGAATCCGCTCCTATTATCAACATACCTGGCACAACAAAGTTTTCGAGCATGTATTGATGACATATGTTCCCCTCTTGTATATTACATCCTTGGGCTTTTGCAAACTTCCTCATAATCGAGTGAAAATTGGCTATCTGCTCAGAGGAAGCAGGATAAGTGTGATCTATGTGCAAAATGACTTTATTGTTATCCCATACCTTTTTTATCCCCAATTCCTCAAGAACTTTTATAGCCAATGGAGCAGTGCCATCGTGAGCCATCGCAAGATCTACTTTTGCAACTATTATCTCATTAGCTAATGCTATCTTACCAGGCTCATCAGACCTTTTCAGTGAGAGGATCTTCTCACTAAAGGTCAATCCTTCATCAGCTAGAACCTTGTTCTGGAAATCCTTGCTTACCATGTTCGCATATTGCATTAACAAAAACCCTAATTTTTATTAGTTGATAAACTCTTCGATGATATAATATGTAGCATCATGGAAATGATGATTTTTTAATTAACCATATATCTTTTCTAATACTCTAAGAACATTTACGTAGCCCATTTACTTGATTTGCCTTCCTGTTTGATATTTGCTTGCAAGCGAATGTTGAAAGTGCTTTCTAATCCTTTGTAATCATTCACTATTATTTCTTTGATGCCTCATCGAATCTACTCGCGACTGCACTCCAGTCAATCGCTCTGAAAAATGCTTCAATGTAGTCTGCACGCTTCAATCCATAATCTATCATAAAAGCATGCTCGAAGACGTCCATTATTAGGATTGGATTCGCTCCAGAAAGATGACTTACATCATGTTCGTTAATCCATACATTAAAGAGTCGATTAGCCATTTTGTCATAGTAAAGTATTACCCAACCTATGCCACGTATCATCCCAGTGCCTTTGAAATCCTTCTCCCAGTTTTCATACGACCCAAAATCCTCTACGATCTTTTTGAATATTTTTGAATTCTTGTCAAGCTCTTTTCCATCTTTTATCATGTTTTCAAAATAGTATTCATGAAGCCTCATCCCGTTAAATTCCCATCCAAATCTCCGCTTCAATTCTGTATACTCTGGTGTACCGATCTTTCCTTCTTTTAAAAGTGCACTTAATGTTTCAGCTAGTTTGTTCGTATTGATAACATAGCCTTGGTACAATGAGAAATGGTTTTTTAGTAGTTGGTCGCTAAAGCCTTTTGTTCCTAGCAAACGCTCAAAGTTCTTGGCTTCATACGGCATGTTCTCACTTTTTGTCAAAGGCTTTAGTCTCTTCTTGCTAAAAGAATTTTCAATTCAGATATGTGCTCTTGCTCATCCATAATAATGTGCCTTACATCGTGCTCTAATGTCAAGTATTCATAAGGCAGACTATCCTTCAGTTCGACTATCCTCTTTAGAATGGGCGTGTAGACATCAACAGCGTGTTTTTCGTCTTTGAGGTTCACTTCTAGGATTTCTTGTATGGTTTTTGCCTTGTGTGTTTCTGCTATTCCCATAATTGGCTCTCCACCAAGAATATCGCCTATCAATCTTCTGAACATATCTTCGTGTTTTTTCTCATCTCCAGCAATCTCTTTCAACCTTTCGATGATTGGTTCTGCGTTCAACCCGTCCACTAGTTCTGCATGAGCCAAGTATTGGATTCTCGCAGCATGCTCAAGTTGTAGAGCTTGGTTCAATAATTTGATCAATTCTTCTTTTGCTTTTGTTCTTTCCATGAATTTTCTCCCATGGGATTTAGATTTAAGCTTTTTTATATTCTTTATCTTTTGTCTTGGATTAAAGTTTAAAATCATGTGATATAAAACTGTAATTATGAGCTTTACAGAGGAGGAGATAAAGAGGGCAGCAGAGTTAAGACTATGGATGGAGACAAGAATTGCTGAGCTTGAAGGGGAAATCGAAAAATTAAGAGAGGCTTTAGCAATGATAGATAACATACTGCGCACTGCAAGCTTTAAAGTAGCGTCAGAGCTTTCCCCTCAACCTATCGCTAAAGAGGAACCTGTTACAATAGCCGCCGAAAAGCCTCCTGAGGAAGAATTCAAAGAAGTTCGCCAATTAAAGAGAACTAAAGATGGTTTTCTATTAGGCAATGCCTACATCTCCAACTCAAAGTTGGTAATAATTCCTGCGAGTGATGTGCGCTTAGAAACCTCAACACCTCCCTTTAGATCATTTTTTGTAAACAGAATTCTTGAAGGGATGAAAAATAAGGATCAAGAGAGCTCATCACAGGGCAAGATAAAGAGTGAAGAAATAATAAATTATTGCATTGAAGAAGAGAATAACATAATAAAGAAGATCACAATAGAGAATTACAGGGATAAGAACAGATTGAATGAGATCATAAACACCGCTATCTGGGCTTTCACCAGAATGCTGGAGAAGACAAAATAAGTTGAAGCAATTCATATTAAGAATAGGAAGTTTTAAGAGTTCAAGTTAAAGGAGGGTAAAGCATGGTCAGGGCTAGAAAGGTCAAGGTCAAGGATAGGTGGCGTGAAAAGAAGTGGTTAATGGTAGAAGCTCCAAGAAGTTTTGGGGGCATGATAATGGCCTCTGTTCCTACCACAGACCCTGAGAGGGCGGTAGGAAGGGTTTTAGAGGTAACTCTTTTCGACTTGTTAAAGCAAGATATTCAGCAGTATACGATAAAACTGTTCTTTCAAATAACGAAGATAGAAGGAGATAGAGCTCTAACAATCTTAAAGGGTCAAGAGTACTCGCGAGATTATCTAAGAAGCCTTATCAGGCGTGGTTCATCCATGGTGAATATGATAAAAGACTACACAACGAAGGACGGCTTCAAAGTCAGAGTATACGTTATAGCCTTCACACAGTTCCGAATAAACTCTTCAAGAAAGAGGGCTATAAGAGAAAGTGCTGATAAAGTTGTGAGTGAAAAGGCTAAGAATATGACTTACGATCAATTCTCCCAAGAAGTTGTCTATGGAAAGATGGCATCAGACTTATTGAATGAGGCGAAAAAGGTAACTCAGATAAGGCATATAGGAGTTAGAAAGATGAAGCTAATAGCCCTAGGAAAGCCTGAGATAAAAGTGGAGCAGGTTACACAAGCCAGCTAAGCTTTTTGAATATCTATTAAATTTCCTGAGTCAGGGTGCACCAACACAACGATCAAATTATGGATTATTAACCCCTCTTTGCGGTCGATACAATTTTTATTACATCTTTATCTTCTAGTATATAATCAGCGCTAAGACGGGTTCCTTTTTTTGCATCTATAGCATATAGAAAACCTTCGCCCAAATCTGTATGAATCTTATAGGCCAGGTCTCTTGCTGTAGAGCCTTCTCTCATGACATATGCATCTGGCAATACACGTCCAGTTTTGTCTGAAAGTTTCTTCTCATCCTCAACAGGATAAACTACAATACTCTTTAACAAATCGAAATAAGCAGAGTTGATTATCTGTTGAACTCCTGTGTTACCATATGCTTTGAAGACTTTATCATTGACGAGATCGAAGGCCTTTTTCTGCTCTGAAGTCAGTTTATCAGGGTTAACAATGCGGAATGAACTATCTCCTGGTATATATTCTACTAAACCTTTCTCAGTTGCCCTTCTTAATAGTAGTTCTGCCTCAGCCGCACAAGGTATGACTAAACGTTTTTTAACCTTCAATCTCTCTATGTTCTTCGCCGATGTCGACAAGTCTGCCTTATTGGCTGCTATGATCATAGGCTTTGATGTATTTCTTATAGAACGGCATAAGTTGAAAAGATCTTCTTCAGTCCATAAAGTAGGCTTCTCACGAATCAGTTTAAGAGCATCCATAGATTCGATTATCTGCTTCTCTGTTATGGATAATCCACTGAGCCTCTCTGCAATCATAGAACTAATTTTTTCAGTTCCAGCCTCAGCTGTACGAGAAATCCTTTGCCAGTCTCTTTTGACTATTTGCAATAGCCATAAATCAAACTCTCTCTCTATAAAATCAACGTCCAATAAAGGATCATGGGTGCCTAGCGCAACGATTCTACCTTCCTCATCAGTTCCTCCAGAGGCATCTACAACATGAATCAAGGCATCAGCCCTTCTTACATCATCCAAGAACTTATTTCCTAATCCTCTACCCTTCCAAGCATCTGGCACCAATCCTGCAACATCCACTAACTCTACAGGTATTAGACGAGTACCATTTATGCAAATAGAGTTGACAGGGTTATCTTTAACTCCTAATTCTTTATGCACACAATCAACTCTCAAATAAGCTATTCCTACATTAGGATTGATAGTAGTAAAGGGGTAACTTGCCATTGGTGCGTGTGATAGAGTCGCAGCATTGAAGAATGTAGTCTTACCAGTATTGGGCTTGCCTATTACACCTACTATCATTAGCGTGATTAATACTCGATAATATGCTAATAAACTTGACCATCTATAATTTAGTCTATGTTATCAACAGGGTTCTATAGTAGATGGTGGCTTTGAGGATATAGAGTAAGATACCCATGTCACATTAGGAATTTCATTCGTAATTCTATTACTAATCCTCTCCAAAATTTCATATGGTAATCTAACCCAGTTAGCAGTCATGCCATCCATAGATTCAACTATTCTTATCGTAACTATGTGCCCAAATCTCTTCTTATCACCTAATACCCCAACTGCTTTATCATCCCCTACCATGGCGAAAGCTTGCCAAACTTTATCATAGACTCCTGCTTTCTTCAATTCATCTTCAACTATATGGCTTGCTTCTTTACATATCTTTATCTTCTCTTCAGTTACCTCACCTATTATCCTAACAGATAATCCTGGTCCTGGGAAAGGATGCCTTTTCACTATATCCTCTGGCAATCCTAATAGATGAGCAACTTTTCTGACTTCATCCTTGTAGAGCAGTCTTAAAGGTTCCAAGAGTTTAAAGGTCATCCAACCAGGAAGGCCAGCAACGTTATGATGAGTCTTTATTCTAGATGCAATACTCCCAGCTCTTGCACTCTCTATCACATCAGGGTAAAGAGTCCCTTGAGCAAGCCATTGAAATTCTCCAAGCTTCTTTCCTTCTTCAGTAAAAACTTTGATGAACTCCTCTCCAACTATTTTCCTCTTCTCCTCTGAATCAGTTATTCCTTTTAATCTGCTCAAGAATCTATCTGATGCATCTGCGTAGATTAATTTCATCTCATAATTGTCACGAAAGGTTTTGACGATCTGCTGAGCTTCATCCTTTCTTAAAAGACCATGATCCACGAAGATGCAAGTGAGATTTTCTCCTATAGCCTTGTGGATAAGAACAGCGGTTGTGGATGAATCCACGCCACCACTTAAAGCGCAAAGAACTTTTTCTTTTCCTACTTTATCCTTTATTTCAGATACGGTCTTTTCAATGAACGACTCCATCTTCCACACGGGCTTGCATTCACATAGATTAAAGACGAAATTCTTGAGAATATCAATGCCTCTTTCTGTATGAACAACTTCGGGATGAAATTGAAGGCCGAAGATTTTCTTATCCTTATTTCTCATGGCTGCATTAGGACAGTTTTCTGAGTTCGCTATAACATCAAAACCTTTTGGAAGAATATCGACATAATCCATATGGCTCATCCAGACTATAATCTTATCACTGAATCCTTGAAAAAGGTCAGATTTGTCTTTAATGATAAGTTCAGTCTTCCCGTACTCTCTTTTTTCACCTCGCTTCACAGATCCACCTAGAGCATGAGCAATAGCCTGCATGCCATAACATATGCCAAGAATAGGTATTCCTAAATCGAAGATTTTTCTATCACATAGAGGAGCATCCTCTTCATAAACGCTGGCAGGACCTCCTGACAGGATAATTCCCTTAGGCCTTATTGAGACTAATTCCTTTGCAGAAACATCAAAAGGAAATATTTCAGATTTAACTTCAAATTCTCTTATACGCCTGGCTATAAGATGTGTATATTGACTCCCAAAGTCCAGTATGACTATTGAATCTTCTGTCATTATATCATTATTTTTCAAACACTAAGATAAGAGCATTTATCTGTGCATTTGTGATCAACTTTATACTTATAAATACAAAATAAATCTAAATGGTTGGAATTGGAGCGAGCCAAATACAAGGTCATTATCTGTGATAGTTTTGCTGAAAAGGGAATAGAAAGGCTATCATCACACTTCGATGTAACATACCTGCCAAAGATAAATAGTCAGGAATTATTGAACAAAATCCACGAATATGATGTAGTTATTGTCAGAGGAAGGACAAAGATAACTAAAGAAGTTATCACAAAAGGAGAAAATCTCAAAATAATAGGGAGAGCTGGCATAGGACTTGATAATATAGATTTGAAATCCGCTGAATCTAGAGCAATAAAGGTTTTCAATACTCCTGAATCCTCTACAAACGCTGTTGCTGAGCTAACTATGGGACTTATAATAGATCTTGCTCGAGGAATTTCAAAAGGAGACTTTGGTATGAAGCATGGCAACTGGCTCAAGGATGAGCTAATGGGTTTTGAACTGAAGGGAAAGACCTTGGGGATAATAGGCATGGGTAGAATAGGAACTCAGGTTGCAAGACTGGCAAAAGCCTTTGGAATGAAAATTCTTGTCTATGATATCATCGAATTAGACAAAGAAATCCTCAATGAGGTTGGGGCAAAGGTCGTATCCTTGGATGAGCTACTATCCTCTTCAGATTTTGTATCCTTACATGTTACTTTGACTGATGAAACTTACCATATGATGGATGAAGAAAAGCTGAGCAAGATGAAGAAAGGAGCATACTTGATCAACACGGCAAGAGGTCCGGTTGTGGATGAGAAAGCCCTTTTGAAAGCCCTCAAGAGTGGATCAATAAAGGGGGCTGCTCTCGATGTATTTGAGGTAGAACCACCAAGCTCTGACGAACTAGTCAGGCTTAATAATGTTATAGCAACTCCCCACATAGGAGCACAGACAAGAGAAGCTCAAGATCTAGCAGCAACTTTGTTGGTCGAGAAGATAATAGAAGCTTTATCACAAAAGGATTAAAATGAGATCATTTTTTGGACAGAGAAGAAAAAGGATTATGCTAATTTTGATAATCGTCACAGCGTTTCTTGTTGCAACTATTATCTTATATCATGACGTAAAAGCTTCGATTCTAAACTTGGAGGAAATTATTGAGACTGTTAAAGGCATGGGCTATGTCGGGGCATTTGTATCCGGCTTCCTTGCAACAAGCACTCTATTCTTATCAGTATTTCCATCATATATAATAGTGCCATTTTTAGGCGTTTTTCTTAACCCACTCTTAGTTGGCATACTTGCTGGGTTGGGCGCAGGATTAGGACAGTACCTTCATTACTACGTTGGAGTTGGAGGAAGGTATGTTTTGTCTGAGAAGAGAAGAGAAAGTCTAGCCAAGTGGCGCCTTAGATTAGAGAAGTATGGTTTATGGCTAATAATACTATTTGCCATGACTCCCTTGACTCCTGACGATCTGATCTGGATACCTCTTGGGCTTATAGGATACCCAAAGATGAAAGCTCTACTTGCTGCCATAACTGGAAAAATAATCTTGAACTTGTTTTATGCTTACGCTGGATATTATGGATGGCCTTTAATAGAAGATATATTAAATAGCATCTTTCTTTAAACCTAGAAAAAGGTTTATCAATGATCAAGGATAGGCTGATCTCATCATGTATAAGTATATTAACGAATATTGGCAAAAGATTTGGAAGGAAAAGCCAGAGAGCATAAAAGAGAGAGCCATAGCATGGAGAAAAGAACCAGCCATAGTTAGAGTTGAAAAGCCAACCAGAATAGATAAAGCGAGAAGGTCAGGATACAAAGCAAAGCAAGGCTACGTAGTAGTTCGTGTTAGAGTTGGGAGAGGAGGGATGAGAAAAAGCAGACCAAAGGCAGGTAGAAGGCCAAAACATCTTGGGACTGTGAAGATAAAGGCTAATGTTAACTATCGTGAAGTGGCAGAAAGAAGGGTATCTGAGAGATATCCTAACCTTAAGGTTCTTAATTCATACTTTTTGTATAAAGATGGCAAGTATGCTTGGTACGAAGTGATTTTAGTGGACCCCAACCATCCAGTAATAGCAGGCGAGTTCAAAAGTTTCAAGACTTGATAAAACATCATCTAAACCTTCAGTGAATAAATGCGGAATAGAATCCGTTTAAAACATCTTTAATGGATTGGATGAGAGGGTATTTGACCCATGCAAAATAGAGAGTAATCTTTCTTATTTTTTCCTCAAAAAGTTCAAGATTTATTATCAAATCCTCTCTCAAAATCATCAATTGCATCCTGGGGAAGAGTATCATCGGCAGTTATCTTCACTTGGACGGGGTTTCCAACCTTTATTTCAACATCCATATATGATTTCCACTCAGGCTTAGAGTATGTGAAAAAGAGAAAGCGCTCATTATCAATGGCATCTTTTCTTACGTTCTGAAAAAATTCTTGATGTGGGAAGATATAATTTTGGTACATGAACTCTAATAGATCGCTAAAGTATGCAGGCGTGACTTCAGTGTATATTGTAAAAATCTCAGTCTTCAAACTCGGGCTCTCCATAAATAATAATGTATATTCTAAAATAAAAGGTTAGATCGATCTATTCATAGCAAAGGAAGATGACCAGTAACTTTGTCCATCAACTCAGAGACCGATGGACCTATCCCTAATGCTGTAGGAGTATCAGGAGAAATCTCTGTAAGACCTTTATCGACTATCAATGCACAGGGTAGCTTCAGCCTTTTGGCCTTCTTCTCTAAATCAAGAAGTTCCTCCAAAGATTTGACTTTGAGAATGACTTTCTTTGCTCCTTCTTTGCGCCATTCTTTCCAATATCCATTCTTTCTTCTCCTTGCTTTTTCATAGACTTCTAAGCATGCATGGCAAGCTTGGGCTGCTATCTTACCAGGGCTCATATTCAAATCTGCTCTAACCACTATTGCCATCTTAAAGTCAAAACGAATTGACAATTTTTTACCCACTAAGATTTCTTATAGGGCCATTTATTTTTAATTTTTGCAGAATGCATTTGAAATTTAAGACTTTTTAACTCTTAATAATAATTTATCTTGGGCGGGGGTTCCCAAGCCAGGTCAAAGATGGGTTACGATCAAAGGGGGAGGACTTAAGATCCTCTGGCTTAGGCCTTCGTGGGTTCAAATCCCACCCCCCGCATCGATAATGGTTACCGCTAATGGTAACTTAAATCCTCATGAAGATTACAGGATGCTACTTAAGAGAATTGATTGGAATGATTATGAAAGATGGATCGAGGAAGGGCGTTATCAAGCCTATGCCAAAGACATGTTCAACTATGCCAAAAAGTTCTGTAATTTGCTTTTCTCGAATGAATTTGTAGAAATGCCCAATTGTAGAAGAAAGATCAATATTCAGAATGCCCTCGCTAATCTCACTAGGTATCTTGATATAAAATTCGAGACCAACCTTCATGATAGTTTTCTCCAATGGGTAGGAAGGAAAGGCCTAAAATGGAATCTTGGAAAGAAGCCAGACCTTTATGCTCTAGGCCAAAGAGTTAAAATTGAAGACATGATAAAAAGACTGAAGGAATTGCCTGAGAGTCTTAAATTATTCGGAGCCTTTGCCCTAGTAAGCGGTCTTAGGACTTTGGAGAGCGTAGCTGCATTCAACAACCACGATAAATTATGTGAAAATGGAATAATGGAATTATTCTGGGATAGAAGATGTAAGAAGGCCAATGCTATTTATTGCCATCCTTTGATTCATGAAAGGCTTTCCAAATCTGACTTTAAGATGAGCGATAGTAAACTCTACAAGGCCTTTCGGAGTAGGCTTTCAGTTCAAGACTCTTAGAAAGATCAACTTCACTATAAATGCCCGAAGGATAGATCCCTTACTTTCAGAATTTATGCAGGGTAGGAGAGGAAACATCTCTGAGAGGCATTACTATCTTCCATTGATGACAGAGAGTTATGAGAAGTGGTTAGAAGTATGGAACTTCTGGCGATAATAAAAAATTTAAATATTGTGATGATGCTTTCTTTACATGTACAAAATCTTCACAGGTAAGAGGTAAATGAAGGTTATTATCACTGATGACGCTGTAAAAGAAATAAAATCGATTGCTGAAAGGCAGAAGATAAGAAAACCCGCACTGTATCTAGATCTTACACAAAGTTGCTGCAGTCCCATACCTAAAGTTGACGTAATAGATCAAACATCCATCCAACTCGAAACAATCTGCTACGCGAATGGCATATCAATTTCTGCATGTGAGCCTATCGCAGAATTCTTGAAAGAGAACAAGGAACGGAACGACGTAGAACTCAAGGTTGACCTCATAATGCCTTATGGCTTAATCTTCCAACTCTTAAAAACTTCAAATACTGAAGGAGCATAAAGGTGATTTAGATGGAGAAATGTGGGATTTGCGGCAAAGAAGGCGTTAGCTTGCTATATGCCCGACACAAAGATTTGGGCGTTATCGAGCTCTGTATTGACTGTTGGCGGAATGCTTACGCCAAGAATCTATTAGTGTCGGGAGGAGGTAGTTCAAGCTGCTGTGGTTAACTGCATTAATAGAAGAATATCGGACCTTAACAGTTTCTGTTGGACATCAGCTCCGTAATGTAGGATTAACATGAAAAAAGTAAAGGTGGAGGTAATAGGACCTGAGTCCGCGTGTGCGCTTTGTGAGGAGACTAAAAATGTTGTAGAGAAAGCTGCTGAAAAACTTGGGAAAACAGTCCTCTTCTTTCATCTGCGTTATTGCCCTTCTCGTTTACAGTCATATTATGGCTTATTCGTTGGCTCCAACCACAAATCCTGTTGAATTGCGGAACTTCCATTATGGCAGATTCCGATAACATACCTTATTTATTATTTCAGCCTAAAAAGGATAAACGTAAATTAGGAAGTAATTTTACTGGTAAATTTATGCGTAAATCCCACCCTCAGCACTGCATTTTGAGTGGAAGCAATTCTTAATAAATCAAACCTATTTAAAGCCGATTCACTTTCTAAACCTGTTCTGTTTAAGAAAAAGGGGCATGAATTTGACTCCTTCCATAAGCCCTAGAGACCCTTCCTTCACTGAAATTTCGTCGTAATGCTTGACTTTGCTTGCTCTACTTTGAGAGGTTGAGAATATAGCGAAGGGAACAGGGTCTCTTGAATGAGTTCTCAATTCTGTTGAGGTCGCATGGTCTGGTAGAAGCGCAATGGTATAATCCCCCTTAAGACCTTCTAATAATCTACCAATCAACCTTTTATCTAAATCTTCTATCGTCTTTATCTTCAGGTTAAAATCCCCTAGGTGCCCTGCCTCATCAGGAGCCTCCACATGAATCAAAACTAAATCATGATCCTTTAAGCTCTCCAAAGCATAATCTGCCTTCCCTTCATAATTTGTATCATAGTAACCTGTAGCACCAGGGACTCTTATCACATCCAAGCCTGCAAAGACTCCTATCCCGTTGACTATATCTACTGCAGATATTACTGCCCCTTTAATACCATATAGATCATAAAAAGGCTGAAATTTTGGCTTAGTTCCATGACCCCACGGCCATATCATGTTTGCGGGGTTGATTCCTTTCTTAATTCTCTTTCTATTGATAGGATGATCTGATAGTATATCTTTAGAAACCATTATCATCCTTTTTAAAGTTCTGACTGTCTTTGCACCCTTTTGATCCATTTCTTTGGGAAGAATCTCAGAAATGGGCTTATTCAGGGCATCATGAGGGGGTGTGCATATAATTCTGCTGGAGTGTTTGTTTCCCTTTAGAACGAGCAAGTGCCTATAGCCCACACCAAAAAAGAACTTTATCTCTTTAGGCTTCTCACAAGCATCTTTTATGGATTTCAAAAGCTCTTTGGCTTCGTCTGTACTAATGTGCCCTGCAGAGTAGTCTACCAAAATGCCATTTCTTTCCGTTATTAGATTGCACCTGAAGGCTATGTCATGCTCGTCAAGTTTGATCCCAATGCTCGCTGCCTCCAAAGGTCCCCTTCCAGTGTGAAATTCTCTAGGATCGTAGCCCAATATGCTCATGATAGCAATATCTGTGCCAGTATCCAATTCTTGAGGAAGGGTGATCAATCTGCCACATTCTCCATGAGAAGCTATAAAGTCCATGTTGGGATGATCAGCTACCTGTAAAGGTGTCTTGCCACCTAACTCTGATAAGGGGGAGTCTGCCATTCCATCCCCGATGATCAGTATATACTTCATTGGATAGCTAAGACTTATCGATCTCTATCATAAACTTTTAGGTAGAATCAAGATATTTTGAACTGTCTTGAAACTTCTGTCAGTAATCCTTTACTTGGCGTAAAGGCTAAAACCACCTGCCTTTCATTAGAAGATACAGATCATGGGTAAGGCTAAGAGAAAGAAGGCAAAGAGGCTCAAGAAAGCCAAACATATTCGCAAGTTTCCTAGACTTGGCTTTCTATCCATAATCATTTTAGCCTCAATAGTAGCGACTATAGCCTTTGCATACATTGTTATTAACCCTGCAAGCAACCCTCCTCCTGAAGTTAATCTCAAAGCAGTTATAATTGACTCTCTTTGTGTAATGGACCAAAATCAGACCTTTTCGAATAAGGCAAATCAAACACTCACAAATGCTGGCTTTGATGTTGACATGTATATTGGTAGCGATGTAACAGTAGAACTCTTCCAGAATCTTCCAAGCCTTGGTTACAAGCTTATTGTATTAAGGGTTCACACTTCTCCTGGTCTAGTTGCATTCTTCACAGGTACGCGTGCTGATGTTCCCTTACCCCCTTGGCTGAACGAGTATGTTAGGATAGGTGCAGTACAAGGGCAAAGATTCTACGCTATAACTCCTGACTTTATATCAGGTCCTTATAGTAAAGGATATTTCCGTAACTCAATCATAATAGTCAACAGTTGCTATGGATTGAATTCGACATTAATGGCTAGTGCTTTTATCAACCAGGGAGCATCAGCCTACATAGCATGGAATAAGGGTGTATACTCGAATTATTCTGATGGCGCAACTCTAGAACTGATAAGCCATCTATTAGAAGGTATGACTGTTAAGCAAGCAGTAGACGCAACTCCTCGGGATAATGATTTTGGGAGCGTGCTATCCTATTATCCTATCACTGCAGGAAATGTCAAATTATTAGGATAAAATTCTCCTTTCATTTCTTCATTACGACTATACTCTCTCTCGCTTTTCCAATCTTAAAAGTCCTATCCCTTGTTACAACTCTCTCGTTGACAACGACTATTCTCTCAACTTTAAAGCCTATTCTTTCAGCTAATTTTGCCATCAACAAATCCACTGGCACTATTTTATCAGGAAAGGCACCTTCAGCAACTACAATGGAGCATTTAGCATCATCTTTCATGACTCTATAAATTTCTTTCAGAGCATCGTTCATGTCTTGCAAGTATGCCTTTGCTACATCTGGCAAGTTCAATTCTGGAAATAAATCTTTGACATGCTTAGGGTTTAATCCAATATAAGATCTTAAACTATCGAACTTAAAGTTTTCAAAAAATAGTTCATATTCAATAGAGTAAACTTTCGTGTACTCTATCTTATTCAAGTATGGAGGTGATGTTATAACAGCATCAAAGTAGTTATCCTGAAGAAAGTCCATTCTTCTAGCATCTCCAAGGTAGACTCCTATGTTAGAGCCTTTGTAATTCGCTCTCTTCAAATCGTGAATCATCCTCTTAACAATTCTTTTGAATACTTTTTTTAATGGAATAGTTGGCTTTTCACGCATCTTTATGACGCTTCCATCTTTATACGCATAACTAACCTTATTTGCTGAGTTCATTAAAGCAAGAGTGAAGAAGTTTCTTATCTTTGGATCGTTTATCTTCTTAATTTCTTCCTTAAAGAATAAAATGTCTTCAAGAGAATATCTTGAAAAGGCTCTTTTGGTTAAAGGACTTAATCCTTCGGTATCATACCTCTCAAATTTCTTTGAGAAGATCTCTCTAGCATGCTCTCTAATCTTCTCCAAATCGTAATCCTCTATCTTTACTTGTGTAACGAAGACTGCAAGAGGAGAAGCATCAACCCCAATAGCGTTGAATCCGAATTCTTTCGATGTTAGTAATGTTGTCCCTGAGCCACAAAAAGGATCGAGTATCCATTCATTATTCTTGATCTTGAGCCAGTCTAGCATTAGCAAAACAAAGTCTCTTGAGAAGCCCTCTTTAAAATAGAACCAGTTATGTATTGGGACTTTCTTATTTGGTATGAAGGTCACTAGATTACCAAGGTCACGTCTTTCTTCGATCTTAAACAATAAAGAACCTTCTCTCTTATCTTGCATTTTTAATTGAACCTTATAATCTTACCTTAGTCAGAAAGGATCATAAACTCTTGACCATTTTGTTTCTTTCAACCATCAACTCTCTTATTATCCCACGTATCATCGAACAGGCATCGACTATCTCCAATCTTCTTAGGCTGTAGTAGGTGTTCATTCCTTTTTTCCTACTAATGACGACTCCTCTTTCCCTTAGTATTGCTAGGTGCTGGGACAGAGCAGCCTGCTTTATATTTAGACTTTTCATCATCTCGCTAACAGTCTTTTCTCCACTTTTCAAAAGGTCTATGATTTCGAGCCTTATAGGATGAGCCAGAGCCTTGCAGAAATCCGCTTGTATTTTATAGAATTCTTCGCTCAATTTTATTATCATAAGAATCTGGCCTTGGCTATAGTGTACCAGTACAATTTGTTGAAGGTTAACTTTAACAAACGATAGACCCATCTGGGGCGAGTGGGCTTTGGAGGATGATCATAGTCAAAGTTCAAATATATCGCTTTGTTGCCAGCATCGCACAGACAGACCACTTTTCCATTATATTTATCCTGGCTTTCAATACCCTTTATCTCTGACGCTATGTTATTGGCAACAACCTTCGCCTCATAATGGGCTGCTGCGCCAGACTTTGATATAGGGAGATCCGTAGCATCCCCTATTGCATAAATCTCATCGTAACCCTTGACCTTTAGAGTGTACCTATCAGTTGGCACCCAGCCTCCTCTATCCCCTAATCCTGAGTCTTCAACGACTTTTGATCCTCTATGAGGTGGTATTAATATCAATAGATCGTAGCCTATGGTTTCTCCTTCTAAAGAGCGAACCTCTTTTCTCTCAGGGTCTACAGACTCTACATTGAAGAAAGTAGTATACTTTATCCCTTCTTTATCGAAGATTTCGTTCACTATAGGGTCTATAGATTCTATGGGAAAAACCCTTGGTAATGGTGATAGATAGTGTATCTCAACCTTGTCCCTTGTCTTTCTTTTTCTTAGTTTATAGTCCAAGAAACATGCAATTTCAGCAGGCGCTGGAGGGCACTTATAAGGAACTCCACCAACTCCAATCACTATCTTTCCTTTATCGAACTTCTCCAAAGCATCTTTAAGTTTTAAAGCTTCATCAACAGTGTAAAAGTGGTAAGCTGCCTCTTTTAGCCCTGGAACTTCTTCTGGGCAGAGTCTTGCTCCAGTGGCTATTATCAAGTAATCGTAATCTAACCTATCACCACTTCTTATTTCTACCATCTTTTTCTTTGTATCTATCTTTGTTGCTTCATCAACGATCAACTTTACTTTTTTGTTCAAGATATCCTTCTCGTCCTTTACTATCCCTTTCGGATCCTGATCACCTAAGGTTACATACAAAAGTCCAGGCTCGTATACATGTCTTCCAGTCTTGTCTATAACAGTAATAGAGGCTTCTTCTTTTTTGAGCTTCTTGGCGAGCAAGTTTGCTACTATAGTGCCTGCTGGTCCCCCTCCAACTATGACTATCTTCTTGCTCATCATCTTTCAACCCAAAGAAAAAATAGGGATGCTCTTGACACCTACTTCATCTTCTGAACCACTATCTCTGCATAGCCAGCCTTTTCATAGATGCCAATGAGCTTATGGCCAGCCTTGCTCGTCCAGAGAGGGATATCCCTTTTCGACCCTGTGTCAGACGACAAAACTCCTATGACTTCTCCGACCTTGGCTTCCCTTATGGCTCTTATCAGTTCCATCAAAGGTCCTGGGCAGAAGGTGTTTCTAGCATCTATCAGCCTGTCTACTTTAGGTTCTTCACTCATGAATCTCCACTCCTTATATGAAAAGGGTTATTTTTGAATCTCTTGCAGTCTCTATGAACTCTCCAACTCCCATTATATCATCAACCATATCGTCAAGATTCTCCTTCTTTAAGCCTAGAAGATCTAAGGTCATAGAGCACGCATGAATCCTCACGTTACCTAACTCCTTAGCTTTCCTTAGAGTATCGTGCCAAGATGGAACCTTCTTCTCCTTCATAACCTGCATCATCATAGATGTCATATCCTCGAAGTCCTTACTCATTCTTGTATTGGTCTTTATTGTATCCTTAAAAAATGCATTTAGGCCCCAGAAGGTCAGGAATATGTCCACGTCCATGCCCATAGCGACAGCGCCGGATGCAAGAATGCTCACAGGGTAAAGCTTGTCTACAGTTCCTGAAAATACTATCATTGAAAGTCTTTCCGCCATTTCTATCGCCTTATTAGTATATTAGATTAATCTTATAAACTTATCTGGCTTCTATGTCGAGTATAATGGCATTTTGTTTCAGTAAAAGTTCATTGTATTAGATTAAGTTATCTCGATTCTTATATCATCAATATTGTAGCTCAAATAGGTCTCCCAACTTACTGTAATCCCAACAGCAACCCAGATTTCATCACTTGAGCATGTATTCAAATTTGCTTCATAAGTATACTCTCTCCAGCCTAAAACCTGATTTGTTGGTCCTAGAATTTGAAAATCGTCTTCAACCTCTGGATTACTGTTTCCTACAAAAGCAACGACTCTAGCAATGGTAATCGCTTGGTTCTCAGAACTACTGTATAAATGGAAGGAGACTCTAACTTTAATATTCGAATAAGATTTCACTAATACCTTTCTTTCTACCCATATCGTCCCATCATCCTGCATTCCATCTATAGAAAAATTTAAAGAGTATGATCCAGAATGAGCCAAAGAATCTGTTCGAGAAATATTCCAAAAAACTTCATGCCCAGGGTTGTTTGGATCTAATGGAACATGAGCATCTTTACTCCATTCACCAAAACCATTTTCAAAGCTCTCATCAATTATGAAGGGCTTTGGATAAAGATAGAATCCTATTATAATGAGCGTGATAACTAAACCAATGCCAATGATGCCATAAATCTTTAGCTTCAACCCATTAGCTAATGTCTATGTCAGTTGATAATACTATGTATTAGAACAATGAGCGAAAAATCTGTTCTAAAGTCAGAACGAAGGTAGAAATCTAAAACTCAAATTGTTTTAAGGTTTTCCTGCTTTCTTCATGAGCATCTGATTCAACCAATTAATACCCTGAGTAGTTATCTTATAGCGAACTCCTTCTTCGCTTGTCTCTTTATCAACATAACCCCATTTTAACATCTCACTCATTCTCGAGCTTATGGACTTTGGATTAAGACCAGTAGCAGACCTAATCTCGTTCAAAGTTAGGGATGGTATTGCTACTTTCCCACTCTCGTGATTTATCTTGGCTGCTACAAGTTGCAATCCTAAAATACCTTTATCACTTAGCTTCTGTTCACCCGTCCACACTCTTGGACCCTCTGGTGTTATCTTTACATAATCTCCAAACATGCTGATCAAATCGTTCAAGGAGTAGTTTATAGTAACTTTAGAGGCTAAATCTATGCTAGGTATATGCTTCGTCAAAAATTCGTTAAGAGATGATAATACAGACTGCGGATCGCCGCTGAACTCTGCCTTCAATTCGCCATAAGTAATAATCACATTTAGAATCTTTTGTTCTTGACTCACCCTAATACACCACCTCTATCCATCGTGCTATCATCTTTATCGGAATTAACATTTTCGGAAGTAGGTGAAAGACTGCTCATAGTGAGGCTTGTAGATGACGTATACACGAACTCTCCACCTTCGTCCTTGAACCTCCTTAACTTGCCTTCTTTAGCCAGTCTAAGGAGAGCTACAGCCACTGATTGCTTAGGATAAATCAATCCATAAGATTCTAGAACGTCTCTAACATCGCTGAGTTTGCGAGGATACCTTCCCCATTCATCTCTAAAGAATTTAGTTATCACATCAGGAAGAGAATCGCCTTTCTCTACCTTTATTTCAGGCAGAATCTTAGGCTTCGCTTCAGTCAAAATTTCTTCTTTAGGTGTAATTTCAGTTATAATCTCAGGTTTCGTTGGCAAAGGCTGAGCGGCTGTGCTTTTTGGTAAATGCTGAACAAGTTCAGGGATCAAATGAATGGCTTCCTTTACTGCTGATATCGGTGCTTCTATTTCAGCCTCATTTACACCCAATCTTATTCTTATCCTCACAACATTATCAGACATTGAAAATGGATTTGTAAATACTGGTTTATTATCTTTACTGTATGGATTATGCTTATTCTTTTATCACATTTTCAATTCTTTTTTTCAAAACGATTCCGACCTTTGCACCGTCTACTCGCCCTCTAACAATGTTCATTATCTTGCCCATGAGAATGCTGAAAGAACGCTCGCTCTTCTCTTTTATCAATTCTTTATTTTCTTGAACTATTTCTTCAACTATTCGTGAAAGCTCATCATCTGAAATTGTTACTATACCGAGCTTCTTTATAGCATCTTCAACGCTTTTCACTTCTCCTTTTAAGAATACTTCGAGGACTTGTGGCAAAGCTTCTTTTGATATTTTCCCTTCATCAAGACTCAAGAATAATTCTATCAAATCTTTTTCATCAAGACGGTTTATGTCAAAGCCAGCTCTAGATAGACTGACGAGGGTTTCAGTCAATGTTGCTGCTATGAAGCTTGGCTGAACTTTTGTTTTGGATGCTATAACTTCGAATAATTCTGAATAATCAGAATCAAAGACCTTTTGCGCTAATTTTTGGCTCAACCCATATTTTGATACATAATCCTCTATCTGCTCCTCCCAAGGTTTAGGAACTTCTCTCTCAAGCTTTGACAGCAATTCTTTTGTAATAGGTATCGGTGGTATGTCTGTCTCAGGATACATCCTTGCAGGTCCAGGCCTTGGTCTTATGAACCTAGTCTTGCCATCAGGGGTTGGGCCACGAGTTTCATAAGGGACTCCTTGAAGAGCATCTTTCGCCCTTTCAATTATTGCCATCATGGCATCAAAAATACTATCCTTTGGTCCTGCTAGGATTATGAATGCATCCTCATCAGAAGCTTCTAGCATTTTCTTCAAACTCTCTATTTCACTCATCTTAATCCTATAGCCAGGAAGTTCATCCGAATGAAATATTCCTCCTAATCCATAAAACCTGACAAGCTCAGCCATCTCTTTACCCAATCTGATATCTGGATAAGGTTCATAGCCCAACAATCCAGAGAAGCCCTTCAACTTCAATGCTAATACTGTACCATCTTTTTCTATAGCTTTTCTTATCAACTCACATTCTGTATCTTTAAATATCTTTGTAACTTCTAAAGGAGAGCCTATATCTTCTGGCCTGACTCCTCTTTTCTCAAGCTCATTCTTTATTTCCATCAAGCCCAATTGTCTTGAAGCCTCAAACTCTACAATCTTTGATATTAGGTCAAGCTTCTGAATTCCTTTAACTTCTACTGTCTTTCCTCCCTTAATGGATACATTGATATCTTGCCTTATCGTGCCAAGACCTCTCACTACTCTTCTAGTAGCCCTCAAAAGCCTTCCTAATGATAGTGCTATTTCTTGAATTTCTTCAGGAGAGCCTTCGACAGGCGCTAAAGCTATCTCAACTAATGGTACACATAATCTATCCAAACAGTATTCGCGATAATTTTCATGATCTTCTAAGAGCCTTGCTGCATCCTCTTCAAGGGAAATAGTCTGGACTGCTACTTCTCTATTTTTTGTTTTGAGTAACCCACCGAGGGCAACTATTATAGTTCTTTGAAAGCCAGTTGTGTTAGAGCCATCTATGACTATCTTTCTCATCGTGTGCAACTCATCTACTACTTTAGATTTTAATGCTAAAGCAACTATCAAAGCAGACTCTACAGCCTCCATATTGAGATCGTGAGGGGGTTCTTCATCAGCCTCTACAAGGCAAGAGCTTCTACGGTTGGCATGATATTTTATCATCTTTCCCTTCTTGAATTCGAACATGGCTGCTGGATCGACTTGCCCCAATTCACTTTGAGTAGGTCTTAACCTTCTAATGAAAAGAAAATCGAATTTATCGGATTGAAATTCTTCACAATGGCAGAAGAGCTTGTTTTTAGTTGCTAATTGCTGATGTATCTCAAGCCCTACCTTTAATCCTATGCCTTTGTAATCTATCAAATTCTCTCACCATATTACCTAATAGGTCTCTTTTCCAAGTCAGATCTGTAATTTATCTCTCCTGCTATATTCCTTCTCATCAAACTCTTTGCTTCTTCTATGCTATCAGAATTGCCCAATGCCCACATCATCTTCACCAAAGCTGTCTCAGGTAACATATCTTCTAGAGGTATAACTCCTATGTTCAACAAGTCACGCCCAGTATCATAAACAGTCATTCTTACCCTTCCCCATATGCATTGAGAAGTCATCGCTACTATCAATCCTCTATCTTTGGCTTCCTCCAATTTTTCATAACAATACTTGCTCACATGACCTAGTCCAGTACCTTCCAAGACTATTCCTCTGTATCCTTTTTCAATGATATAGCCTATTACATCAGGGTCGAAGTTAGGATAAAACTTTACCAATGCAACTCTAGTATCAAAATTTGGCTTAACATCAAAATCCTTATCTTCCCTTCTAGGAGGAAGATTAGGGGTAATGTTCTCAATCTCAGTGCCTCTTAGATAGGCTACTGGAGTAGCATTGACAGACTCGAATGCATCTCTTCTGCTAGTGTGATTCTTCCTAACCTTTGTACCAAGATGAACTGCTAGTGTATCATCGCTCATGCCAGAGTGCATTACCACATAGACTCCTGAGAAGGAAGCCCTTGATGCCACTAAGACAGCGCCTATCAGATTTAACGCTGCATCTGAAGATGGTCTATCCGATGATCTTTGTGATCCTACTAATACGACGGGTATTGGCACATTAGATAAAGCAAAGCTTAGAGCAGCAGATGTATAGCCCATGGTATCTGTCCCATGAGTTATGACTATGCCTTGATAGCCATTCTTAACTTTCTCTTTGACTTTCAATGCTATCTCTCTCCAATATTCAGCCTTCATGTTCTCACTGTATATGCTGAAGAGAACTTCAGCATCTATCAAAGCGTATTGAAACAGTTCTGGGACTACCAAGTATAAATCAGAGGCAGATAAGGCTGGATGAACTGCACCAGTCCTGTAATCTACTCTGCTCGCTATAGTGCCTCCAGTGCTTATTATCGACACTTTTGGTAGGTTAGGATTTACTGATGGCATAGGAGGAGGGGCAAAATGAGGCTTTTCTCCTCTAGATACTCTCTTTACAGATTGAATATTTCTAACGTCAATCCCTATATTATAGCCATTAGAGAGTTTTATCACTATATGAAGGTCGTCGGCATATTCATACCTTGGCATCAAGATCCCTTCATATTTCATTTTAGGAGTTACAATCTCTATCAGATCTCCTATGGATACATTTAACTTCTTCAACAACTCTAGTGAAGAACCTTTGTAACCCGTTAATTCGCTCATACTTCTAATGGAATTTGCATAAGAAATAAGCTTTATGAAATACTCATGGAGAAGATATTGTTAGAATTATAAATAGTAAGACTTGTAAACGAGGAAAGTAGAACAAAAGTGAAAAAAGGGCGATGAGAAATTTTCTAAGAAGTGGCTCTATTTAATCGGTTTGGCCATTATTTTGATAAGATTAGCAACATGACCAAGAAGCCCACAAACTGTCCAGCACCTTCAGAAAGAGGCATACGTCTTTCTTCGCTTCCCCTCAGCTTGCTTAGCGAACCAGCTCTTGCTCATTTTTTAGTTCAAATTATTTTACCGTATTTGAATGTCTTTAGTTCAATGGGATAATAGTCGATCTATCCTATTGGCATTAATGATATAAGATACTTTAACGTATGCTATTTGGGGAAAGATCACGGGCATAGATATTGGTTACGAGTTGAAAAGAGAGCATTTCGAAGGCAGAAAGAACCCATACACAGGATTTGAGATTCCAAACGACTTGACGCTCATCGAAATCAAGGAGATGGTCAAAGCAGATAAGTTGCAGGAAGCATGCGATCTTCTTGCAAAAGTTTATGGCATAAAGAGCGCGAAGATACTCATAAGCATTGAAAAAAGCCCTGAATCGTTTCTAGTCTATAACTTCATAGATGAAGAGGTGATCCTATACATTGAAAATCTTCCTAGCTCTGTTAAGAAACTTTACGCTCTATTGCTAGGCTTCTTCGAGCATCTTTCTGCGATGAAAAGCTGGAGGTTCCACGATGATCCTGAGCTTTCCCATGATAAGCAAAGGAAAGAGGCTGTGCTATTCGCTACAAGAATTTTGGATCGTTACGTTGCCATGGGCTTTTTGGTTAAAAGAGAATAGAAATATGAATCCTTCGATAATATATGCCTGCTAAATACTCCTTACCATGTATGGTCCCTCTTTTTCATATCCAAGTCTTCTATAGTATTCTTTTGTTCCTATTGCGCTCATTACAATTATCTTCCTTGCATCAAATTCTTCTTTGGCTATTCTCTCAGCTTCTCTCATCAATTTTGCACCAAATCCTTTGTGCTGATAGCTATCATCATATCTTTTGCCAATAGGTACCATAGTGCCATATACATGCAACTCTCTAACCAAGCAAGTTTTTGAATTGATCTCTTTTCTATGGGCTTTTTCTGATGGATACCTTAGCCTTAAAAATCCTATCAATGCATCGTTTACAACATCTTCATAAGAAATGAATACTTCAATTCCATTAGATGCCTCATAAATTTGCTTTAACAATTTTACATTATCGAGATTTACATCTATTCCATACTTCAATTTTTTTAAGCCGACTTCGCGGCATCTTATGCACTGGCATTTTTTACTCATCTTCGACAATTCTCTTTGTACTAATTCCCTTAAATTGCTCTTCTTTATCCCAGCTATGATCAGTCTTGCAGGTATGTCTCTTTGAATCCTCATTATTCTCACCCATCTTGGAACCATCTCTTTTACTCTTGCTAAGAGTCGTATCATAGCATCGTCATCGTAAGGCTGATACCTTCCATCCAGATACCATTTATAGAGCTCAGAAGATTCGATCAATAAAGTTGGGTAAATCTTCAGCATGTCTGGCTTAAAATCAGGGTCATTGAAAAGGCGATTAAAATCATCGAGGTCTCTATCAGGGTTTGAGCCTGGCAACCCTGGCATCATGTGAGCAACTATTTTAAGAGAAGAATCTTTAGCAATTCTAAAGGCATCGATTACATCTTTCACAGTATGGCCTCTTTTTACTAAACTGTAGATTCTATCGTCAAGGGCTTGGACTCCTATTTCTACTCTTGTAACGCCATAGTTAAGCATCAAATCGACATGCTCTTCTTTACAAAAATCTGGCCTGGTTTCTATAGTCATACCAACATTTCTTATCTTAGAATTTTCAGCCATTCTTTTAGCATCTTCAAGGTCTCTAGAATAAATCATGTTTAAAGCATCATAGCAGCCTTTTATGAACTCTTTTTGATAATCTATAGGAAGACTGAGAAATGTCCCTCCCATTATTATTATTTCAGCCTTATCTAAATCATGGCCGATAGTTCTTAATTGATTTATTCTTGACGATACTTGCTTAAAAGAATCAAAATCGTTTTGAATTGCTCTTAATGTTGCTGGCTCATGGCCAGTATAGCTTTGAGGTGTTGAGAATTCATAACCTCCAGGACAAAAAATGCACCTACCATGCGGACAAGGATAGGGCTTAACCATCGCTGCGATGACGATGATGCCTGAAGCGGATCGAATGGGCTTCTCCCTTAACACTGAGATCAGTTTATTACGTTCTTCATGCTTTAGATTAATGATCAGTTCAGAATTTTTCGGAATGTCTTTCAGACCGAACTTTTTACAAACCTTATTCTTAAGAACACTTAGGTCATCTTTTGTGAAGTTGGGCAATTCATTAAGGTTTTGAATTATCTCTCGATATGCAGTCTTCATCAAGCTATCTTAAGACCTTTAGAGGCTTAAAAACTATTCTTCTTTTGATTAAGTCTTCAAGAAGTTGAATCATCTGGTGCGCAACAGTTTGAGGCCAATTGGGATTAGCAAAATCTGTAAATAATATGTAACATCCAATGTTTCGGCATTCGTCTATTAATTCATTTATATGCTTCACATCATGCCATATCTTTGGGATAATAACAAACGCGCAGGCATTTTCTCTTTTTATTAGAACGTTATCCACACAGAATTTATACATATCAAATATATGTGACCGCAAATTGCCACCTATGCCTTCATGTTTAAAGTTCAGCCATTTTGATTTCGAAGTCATGAGCTTCGTCACCTCGAGAGCAACTTTCACATCTTTATAAGTGAACTCAAGGTCATAAGTACAGTTAAAGGGAGTCATCACATGCTCAGGAAACGCAACCCCATTAGCATTGAGGCAACGAGCTACCTTTGCAACATCTTCATCAGGGTAGAGGTCGAATATATCGATACCAAACTCACTCGGTAAAATTCTCAACCTAGTGGAAAAACTGCGCTTGATATTCCTAAGAACCCTTCTCTCTTCCGTAGTTAATAATTTGCATGATATGTAAGTGATAAGGTCTTTCTTACGTGCTCTCAATCTGTTACCATTTCCTATTCTGACAAAAAAAGTTCCGTCCTGTAGGCGAGCAACATTGACCTTAGTTTTGCTACGACTAAGAAGCCAGGAAGCCAGCTTACGGGAGTTAATTACTAGATAGTAACCTTTCACTGGTCTATACCTGATGTAGCCAGAGAGGTACGCATAACTCGGTCTGCATGTTGTTATCCCTTTCGAGCCATCCATTTCTGACATATTTACCTACTATGCCAATAGCACCAAAAAAGTATAAAAAGGTTTTCTAACCACAATGTGGTATGATGGAACTAGTAGCCATTGTTAAAGTTACGGTTAATGGACGCCTAACCCTTCCAAAGGAGGTCAGGGAGAGATTGAGTATAAAGGATGGTGACAGGCTTAAGGTATACGTGACAGAAGGCAAAATTATACTAGAAAGATAGGTTTGAACCTTGGTTCTGACCTTAAGGAAAACCTTGCTTACGTGCCGTTTAAAAGAAAAACTGGAAGCGTAGAGCCGTTTTTGAGGCCTTAAATCCTTTCCTAGCAAGGAAAATCGAGGAAGTTGAAAAAGCTGAATCCAAGAGCTATTACGGAACTGACGGACATGGTTAACAGAGTGCTTAACGAGGTTTTACCCCTTTGGCGAGGAACATATATGCATGCGCTACGTTCAGGCAACGCTCTTGTCACAACTTTAAGGAGGGAGTTTGTAGCCTAGATTGGGATGAATCTCTTTTAGAGACGGTGAAAGCCTTGGAGAACGCTAGGCCTTTCAAGGTCGCCGAAAAATTTGAAGGCGCCTGGGGCAAGAAGTGCCTCCACATAAGGCCTACGCCACTATGGTGCATGCCATGCACCTCCTTCGAAGGAAAACATTAGATCAGAGCAGCACAAGCTGAAGTCGCTGTTAAGACAGAGGTATTTGATCCGAGGATGTAAGAACGCCTTTTAGACCCTTCCTGCGTATGAATGGCCTCATGCTCAAGGATTATAATAACTTGACCTTCTGAAGTAGGCATTAAAAACTCGATGATTTATGCACGAAAAAGGGAAACAGGTTAATAAAGGGTTATTGAATATAAATCAAATCCATGGGCTTTGATAAAAAAGAGTTTAAAAGATGAATACATATTAGATAGTG
>CALLJF010000006.1 GCA_938091495.1 uncultured Nitrososphaerales archaeon
AGCGTATCAAAAAAATATCTAAAAGGAGTCGAGAGCTTACAGATTGAAATAAGAGATGTAAAAAGGAAAGGATTTAGAGCGAAAAGAGTTGAAGTTAAAGCCCAAGAAAATTATGAGTATAGAAAAGGAAGAGAGGTTAAAGAAGCAATCATAAGATGCATAGATGATCTAAATTTACAAAATGAAACAAAAAACTTTGCACTGAACGTTTTTGAGACTTTGATAAACGCTGAAGCAAAAATACACGGAGAAAATGCTCAAGATGTTCACTTGCATGAGTTAGGATCTGTTGATACAGTAGTGGATATTATCGGCACAGCCTTTTGCTTAGAGAATTTAGGATTATTTAAGAACACAAAAGTTTATTCAACTCCAATAGCAGTCGGAGGTGGAACTTTTAAAATGCAAGAAGGAATTCTATCCAGTCCTTCACCAGCAGTTGTTGAAATACTTAGCTCAAAAAATTTCGCTATGATGGGTGGACCCATAAATGCTGAACTTTGCACGCCAACAGGAGCATCTATACTGGTCAACGTGGCAGAACCAATCGACCATTTCCCTTTAATCAAGCCATCCGTTGTAGGATATGGCGCAGGAAACAAGGATTTTGATGAATTTCCAAATATTTTACGCATGACTTTAGGCGAAAATGTTTCAGAATTTTTTCCTGACGAAGTATCTTTAATAGAGACTAACGTCGATGATGTGACAGGGGAAGTAATAGGTTATACTTTGGATAAGTTGATGAGAGAAGGTGCCAAAAACGTTTCAATAATACCTATCTATACAAAAGGGAATAGACCTGGGCAGATAATCCAAATCATATCAGATCATGATAATGTTGAACATCTATCAAGAATTCTTATGGAAGAAACGGGCACTTTAGGGGCAAGAATAATACCTTGTAAAAGGCATATTTTGTTGAGGGAATCTTTCAATCTTAAAATAAGGTTCAATGGAACAGAAAAGAGCGTCAGAATAAAGGTTGCTAAGGATAGCAAGGGAAAAATTATCAGAATAAAACCTGAGTATGAGGATGCAAAAAAGATAGCTGAGGAACTTGGCTTACCATTAAGAGAAATCCTTGCTCTCGCAGAAGAAAGGGCAAGAAAGATTATTTTTGGAGGGGCGAAAAGTTAATCTCCTAATGAATCGATTATTACATAAATGGCATTAAGTTCAACAACACAGAAAAAGTTTGAAGAGCTTTTGGGTTTCTTCAAGGATAAGGAAAGAGTTCTAGTAGCCTTTTCAGGTGGCGTAGATAGCTCTTTAGTTGCAGCGATGGCTAAAACCATCTTGAATGATAATGTATTAGCAGTAACAGCAAACTCTATAACCTTGCCTCCTTGGGAACTTCAAAACTCAAAGAGAATAGCTGAATTCATAGGTGTAAGGCACATGATAGTTGACGTTGATGAGCTGGCAAACTCTCGTATTTCTGAAAATCCTCCAAATAGATGCTATTATTGTAAGAAAGAGCTCATTACTATATTCAAAAAAGTAGCAAAGGATGAAGGGATAAGCGTAATTGTTGACGGCACGAATGCTGATGATCTTAAGGGACATAGACCAGGAGCTTTAGCTTTGAAGGAAGAAGGCGTTTACAGCCCTTTAGCTCTAATTGGCGTATCGAAAAGAGAGGTAAGAGAGATGGCAAGGCACTTGAATCTTCCAAATTCTGATAAGCCCTCTATGGCTTGTCTTGCATCAAGGTTTCCATACTGGCAAAAAATAACTTACAAAGGCATTTTAAGAGTTGCTGAGGCTGAAAGATACATAATTGATCTTTTAGGCGCAAAACAGGTTCGTGTTAGAGATCATAATGGTATTGCTCGAATCGAGGTAGGAAAGGATGAGAGAAGGCTTCTTTACGATGAAGATTTGATGGATAAAATATCTGAGAAGTTAAAGTCTCTAGGCTTTAATTATATCACTTTGGATTTACAAGGCTACCGCTCTGGAAGTATGGATGAAGTTTTATAGGAATCATTGTATTATTCCGAGCATCTTGTTGGTTAGTTTGATGGACTCTTCCTTTGAATATCTGCCCGTTAAAGCCCTTATGGCATCTATATTCTCAGGTATGACTATGGCTTCCTGATGCACGCCCATATAGAAGTAAATTTCATCTTCTATGACTTTGATGGAATCAGCCCATATCGCCACTTCGTATAAGTCGCTACGTGGTCTTCCAAGTTCTCTGGCAAAATCTGTGACATGAGCGGTGGACTTTATACCATCTTTACTATTTACTAAGAGAACTCTTGTTGTTTCTTTCAATGCATCTATTATCCTATTCTCACTCACTTTCTCCTTCACAGACACTATAAGGGAGTGCAAATGCATGTGGGTAGTCGGTATCTTTAGTGCCATTGTGACAATATCTATATGAGGTAGAACTGTTCGCACATCTGGTCCATGGTGAGACGGTAAATTTACAGGATCTAAGACGACAGCATCTATGGGTCCCTTGCTGGTTTCATCAGGGTCTGCAGCCCTTCTAGCTATTACAGCCCTCGCCCTTTTTATCCTGAATGATTTATCCAAAGAATTGAGTACACGACACAAGGCAGTGGTATTACATGAAACAACCCTTAGAGCCTTCTTGCCCTTTGCCTCATCAAAATTACACTGGGCAACAAAAGATAATCCTGTAAGTTCATGTTCTTCCCCTCCTTCAAATATTGCTTTCTTATTAAATTCTTGATAGATTTGGTTGTTCTGGGCACCAACACCTTCAGGGCTAGCATCTACAATTATATCCACTTCTCTTAACAAATCCTTTAGCATTCCCCTTGGATTCAAACCAGCCTCAGAAAAACTCTTTAAGGATTTCTCATCAGTTGCATATAGGTTGTACTTTTTCTCTGCAGCTATACGAGCCTTATAATCTGGCTTTACTTTGACCACGCCTGCTAGAACCATATCTGGCTGGAGCACTATAGCATCCGCGATCCTTCTTCCTATAACGCCATATCCGTTTATACCTACTCTGATCATTTCTTAACCCTCATCGCAGATCTTTCAAGAGCTTCTATAAGAGGCAAACGTTTACCGGCCAAATAAAGGACCAACGCTCCTCCAGAAGTGCTTACGTGATCTATCCACTCTTTTATTCCAAACCTCTGTAGGGCTACCGTCAAATGCCCCCCGCTAACAATCGTTGTGCCAAAGGATGATGCCATAGCCCTTAGAAGTCCTTCAGTTCCATTTTCAAAACCTTTCTTCTCAAAGACTCCAGCAGGTCCGCTCATGAATATAGTTCCAGAACTGCGTATTATCCTTGAATAAGCATCTATGGTTTTTGACCCTATATCAAAGATAGCGTCGTTTTTATCTAGTTCGTCGATGCTTATCTCCTTCCTCTCCCCATCGCGCTCTACAGCAACGTCTTGAGGAAGCTCAAATACTTGAGGATACTTGGCCAAAAGAGCTCTAGCACATTCGACAATTTCGTCTTCATTGCTTATTCCAAGTTTGTAATTGATCTTGTTTGCAGCTTTGAAGAAGACGTTTGCTATTAATCCAGAAAGCAAAACTTTGTCAGCGCGATTGTTGCTGATCAGTGCTTCTATAGCCTCTATCCTGTCTGTAACTTTTGAACCTCCAAGCACGGTAGTGTAAGGCCCTTTTGCAGCGGTAGTAATCCTATTTAATGCTTTTAGTTCCTTCACTACAAGCCTTCCTCCACAAGTAGGTAGAAGATAAGAAAAGCCCACTATAGAAGGATGTGCCCTATGAGCCGTAGGAAAAGCATCCAATACACATGCATCGAATAGTTTGTAAAGGCGTTGCACAAAGATAGTCTTTGCTGCTTGCTCAGGCTCATATTCCATGTTTTCTTCAGCAACGAAACGCAAATTATCCAAAAGCAGTACTTCTCCCTTCTTCAGCTTTGCTATCTCTTCCCTTGCCTTTGGACCAAAAACATCATCTATGAACTTTACCTCTTTCCCTAGAACATTGCTTAACGCATTGGCATGTTGATCTAGAGGTATGTAATCGTACCTTCCAACTCGTCCTTGATGAGACGCTACTACAACTTTAGCAAAGCAAAGATCCCGTACTGTAGTAGCAACTTCTTTTATCCTTTCTATCTCCATCAGTTTTCCAGTTTGAGGATCAACCGGTGTATTTATGTCGACTCTTAAGAAGACAGTTTTGTTCTCTAAATTTAAATCTTCGATGGTAAGCAGATTCATATCTGATACAACTCGAGCTTAATATCATATATGTCTTGCGGATACTTTTTCAACATCTTTATATCAAGTTTGATATCAAGTTTGATATTTGAAAAATATTGCCAATGGACACATCTGAAGGAAGACCGATGATAATTCGAAATCGTTGCTGGCTTAATTCTTCAACTTCAAACGTGCATCACTACTCTGTTTATAGTGACTTCAGCTATCATACCGCAATACCTTGTTATCTGCCCTAGGCCTCTGACTATCTATCTGAGATATATACCAATTCGAGATCCTTTATGCGAGCCAACATGTTTTCGACCAAGTTCCTCTCAAATTGAATAGAGGCTTTTGTTAAAAGCATTTACGTCATTTAGATATTGATTTCACCAAAAACGATCTTAATTCAGGATGTATAAGAAATCAGCGTTGACACCATGGTCTTGCGATTGGTTTTTACCCCGTCTTTGATGACGTCTAAAACCAAGCATAGAGATGATTTTACAAAACTCTAAAACTTATAGTGGTAGTGCGAAGAACATCCTAGTAAGGTATATGGCGATAAGGCTAATGAGGGCAAGGGCTACTGCGTGCTTAAAACCAGCCGCAATACTTCCCTCCCCCATTTTGCCTGCAACGAGGCCCATTATCCATGCCTCAAGGATGGCGCCACTGAGCAATATGTCTGTTACCAATCCAAGATTCACTCCCAAGTTGAATCCTGTTGGTGAACCGACCAAAGGTACAGTAACAAAGTAAATCATCATAATTGTAGTGGCAACGACCATCACAGCACCAAAGTAAGGTATGAATATATAGGGTCTTAGAGTAGCCTTCTTCTCCTTCTCAATTTCGCTCATCCTCTGACTGAAGTCAGCTAAGCTCCCAAACATCTTCACTGTTCCTCCTCCAACATCTACAACTTCTAAAAGCAAAAAAGCTACTGCTCTTACAAGCCAGCTTCTAACTGATCTTGAGAAGTTTATCATAACTTTACGCAAAGGTACCCCCCACGAGAGCTGAGCTGACATGATTTTAACGTATTTAGTCAGTCCACCATAACTTCTATTAGCGAGTTGCTCTATGCTTTTTTCTGGAGCTAAACCAGTCTTTCTGATTTCTGCCACATCACGCAAGAAACTTGGTATCATGCTCTCTACAGACTTTTTATGGGATGAGTCACGGTAACTAAATATAGCAGCTGGCAAAGCTGCTATAAATAGCCCTAAACCGAGCCTTGTGTAGAATGGTATTTGGGGTATAAGGAACATCAACGGGATTGCTATTGAGCTGAATGAGAAGACCAAGTAAGGTGTAAAATAAATGAAGGGTTCTTTGGGCTGAATGCTATGAACCATGAATATGAATAATGCTGATACAAGAGGAATGAAGATAACTGAGAAGATCACGACGCTAGTCAAGCTTGCTCCACCTCCTTGTCCCAGAAGGGCTTGCACAGCAAAAAGAACAAAGAAGGATATACCAAGGATGACCGCAATAGAAATGTATGCTTCTGCAAAGGTTCCTATGAGCTCCGATGCACTCTTCATCTTTATGGTTCTATATGCGAATATATCTTTAAGCTTAGACTCCATAAAACTAACTATATCTCCTCCTGTCTTTAGTATGGATGTATATCCTCCAAGAAAGTCCGATAATGCTCTGTTAGGGTTATACCTAGCAGCTTTATCCAACGCTGAGACAGGGTCCATTCCAAATACATCTATATCCATCAATATGCGTTTTGCCTCTTTTGCTATTGCAGGATAGAGATCGACCTTGCTTAATCTCTCAAGAGTTACAAGAGGAGAAATACCACCACCCGCTAATGTAGTTATGTAACCTATCACGAAAGGTAATTCATTGTCTATGGCACTTGCCCTCGAAGACTGGCTCAACTTAGGCGCTATCAATCCTAACGCAAATACTATTGGTGCGATAGGCAAAAGAAAAATGCCAATAATTGATTTATATGCAAAGATTACATATACCCCCAGAATCGTTGGAATCATACTTATTATTGTGAAGAATAAGACTAGAGAGATGTGAACTTCCGGTGTGATTGCAAGGTTGGACTTTTGTATATCCTCCCTTAACTGTGGCATATTCTTGCTGAACCAGATAGAAGGTCTTCTTAAGAGTTTAAAGATAAAGGCTGTAAACCTATCTGTAAGGGATACTTTAATGACCTCTGATTTTAATTTACTTGACAATGGGCTCGATTTGTTTTTCAATTTTCTCAAAGACCCCTTCTGGATCGTTATGGTACTGCTCAAAAACTGCTCCTATATCCCTATAGTTTCTAATGCCTCTCTTTTTTAGCCAATCGAGTATCAGCACTCTTCTGTCAAGCTCTTCTAGAACTTCATCCATAGTTATCCCTCTATCTCTTGCCAGCTTCTTCAATTTGTAACTGTCTTCAAGGCGATGAGCAACGAATGAATCATTGGAAGGTGACCATTCAAAGACTCTAAGATACTTATCATACTCTATAACTTCATCCACTGATATGACACGACGGGCCATCTTAAGATAGCCACTTTCAGCTATAGGTATTGCCACTCTACGAGTAGAGACTACCAAATCAAGGAAAGGTATGTATGAAGGCGATACATTCATGGGTTTAGAGGTCAATCTTTGCATAGCTGAATAGACATCATCAGCATGAAGAGTACACATGCCACCATGACCTGTACTTATGGCTTGGAATAAGACAAAGGCTTCTTCTCCACGAACCTCTCCGACAACTAGAACGTCAGGCCTCATCCTTAAAGATGCTTTTACAAGATCATACAACGTTATTTCTCCTATCCTTTCTGTGCCAAATCCATAGCTAGGTCTTGATATCAGTGGTATCCAGTTCCGATGTGGTATGTTTATCTCTTGAACTTCCTCAATCGTTACTATTTTCAAATTTGGGCGGACCATTGTTAGCAAAGAATTTAGAGTAGTAGTCTTTCCTGAAGCAGTTGCTCCAACTACAATTGTTGAAGAGCGATTCTCCATGAGCATCCAAAGATAGCTAGCAATCTTATAATCGAGAGTACCAAAGTTGAGCATATCGATTATTGTGATAGGATCCTCACGAAACTTTCTTATCGATAAAGTGCTACCTTGAGGAGATACTTCTCGTCTAAATGTTGCTGCTAACCTATGCCTGCCTGGTAGCGTTGCATCAACAACAGGATAAGCAGTAGAAATATGCTTCCCAGCAAGATGAACAAGCCTTATTATAGTATCGTCAAGTTCTTGATCATTATCAAATACTAAATTTGTCTCAAGGCTCTCATAGTTCCTATGCCAAACGAAGGCTGGATTACCCACTCCATCTATTGATATGTCTTCTATGTTTGGATCGAGCATGAAGGGATCGATAGGACCAAAGCCTATCATATCTCTCTCAGCAAAATATAGAATCTTTGACCATGATATGTTTGGCATCTTCCCTAAGCTAAGTTTATATTTTTCAATCGTTCTTTTCGCATGTTCTTCAAAATACTCTTTAGGATCGATTTCACTTTTTGGTACTTTCAGTTCCATTTGAAGTATATTCATTATATCGCTGTAAACTTTTTTTTCTTCATCGTTTAACCTTAATTCATCTATAAGATATAAGCGAATTTTTCTTACTGGATCTTCAGTTATTATTGCATGGACAAAAGGCTCTTTCAATGGATACTTATCTATTACAGGTATTCCTAAAGGAACTGGCCTTGGTACTATTGGCTCGAATAATAGTGGTTCGTATTTAGATTTCTCTTTTTTATTCAATCTATAAATGATCGTTAAGAGTCAATGGATATAAACATTATTCTAACCTTTTTGGCTATTAAGTAAAATTTTATAGGAACTTTTGCATGAATCTAATGTGAGAATTTCTAGAAAGACGAAAATCATGCTCTATCAGTTACTATTTGCCCTTCAAGAATGCAATTATCTCATCAACGAATTTATCAAAATCCTCTAAATTTTCAGTTAAGACTTTATAGACCAGTTCACCTTATGTTTTGTTAGATTTTTGGATAAGGTAATGCAATTTCGGGTTAAAAAATAATTATTCGGTTAAAAGAGCATTTTGTTTTAAAGTGTTTTCCAGAGGTTTTCTGTTATGCCTTTTATTTCTAGTTTCCCCTTTAGCTTTTCTATTATGGGTTGGAGGTTTTCCCATTCCTCTTCTGTTAATGGCGGAGCTCCAGTTTTTTCCACTATTGTTTTGATCAGCTGCTTTGTGTTTGCCTCTCCAGCTTCGGTTTTTGGAACGATCAGCCAGATGTCGTAGAAAAGCGTTGTCCTAAAAATTCTCGGTATTTCCGCTAGGAACTCTAGGATTATGCTGTCTTCGGTTTCAGCTCCAGACCTATAGAATACTTTTTTCAACGTTGCGATAAAAATGCTTGTTGGCAGAAAGAACGCAAGGGCTAAACCCTTTATAAGCTGGCTGACTGTAATTGTTATCCCTTTAGATTCGGCAAGCCTGTCGAGAGCTGCTTTGGCTTCGTCCCTCCCAAGCTCCTTGGATGAAATGTTCATCTTCTTAAGTATTTCCGTCAAGGGTTTCCTAACAATAAACCCCAAACCAAAGGTTTTAGAAGCCTTATCAAGAAACCTCTTGCTCACGTATAATGCAAATGGTTCAGGCATACCCACATGCCTCCAAATATACCTTAGTTTAACATAAAACTTTGGAAATTTAACGTTTTTGGTTTTGGGAGTAAAAATACGAATTTAATGTAATAATCTCACGCTTTAGACCGTTACGTTAAACGTTGCGTATGCTATATTTCTTCCATCCGTAGCATAGAAAACATAATAGCCAGGACCACCGAGCGAGGATGGATTTGGGACTGTAAAAGCATTTGAAACTCTGTAAGGCGAACCAGGAACTAATGTAGTGTTAAGAAGAAGTTCAACGCCAGTCCTGTTTATCAGTCCAATCTTTACGGTTTTGCCACTAAACGCACTACTAAACTCGATAGAGACTTTTTCTTCGGCACTGCCCTGATATTTAGGGCTAGTAAAAGCAGTATTATACAGTTTCACATAATAATTTGGATCAATAGGAACAGTACCCTCAAACGCCAATGTCTGTGCATATGGTTTTCCATCGCTATATTTGCCAAACAGGGACAAAAAGGGTCCAAGAACATCATTACTTGCAATAGAAGTATCTGTGCCGCCGAAGTATATAGTTACCGTCTCATTAAACGGAAGTCTTATCGTTTCCCAGGTCTTGAGAAGAATTACTGTGTGGTTTGTCAAACTATATCCTTTAGCTAGAGGGAATCTATCAAGTTTAAATGAGGACCCTCCTCCTGTAATTGTGAGGTAACGAAGCTCAGAATTGCCGTTTAGGTATATTTCTCTTCCACTAGGATCGTAATTCGTTACATTAACTGTGAATATTATCTTTTTACCATAGACAGTAGCATGACCATTATAGCCTTTAGCCAAGTAGCCTGATTGGTCAACCCCATCCGGAGCCCAGCCCCATTGACTAGGTAGGTAAGATGGTCTCTCCGCCCATATCCATCTAAGTGAAGCAAATTCTATATGAATCGAACCTATCCCTTTAGCTAAAGTGGCATATAGTGCATTAACTGTAATGTAATTTGGTGTAAGAGGAGGATATAACCCTACTTCAGAATTCCCTCTCTCTGTTACGACTTTAATGAGCCTATTCCCACTTGAATATGGAATACCATAAGATTCTATTGTGACAGTAGCTCCTGGGTTAATCGTAACTTTTGGGATTTCTCCTTGACCGATAAACTCGCCAGTATCAGCATTTAAAAAGAACACTTGAACAATGGTAATTGCAACAGGACCAGTATTATTCACTCTTGCATAGAGCTTGTCATTTAACACACTACCGTCCACTACAAATTGCTCAAGGCTTTGCTCAAAATCCATCTGGTTCCTCTCTATTGCAGCTTGATGTTGAAGTTGATAATTATACTGAACGAACATAAAGTATGCAAAGCCAGTAGTGAAGATCATGGCGAATAGAAAAGTTGCTGCTATTATACCTGCAACGCCTTTCTTCCTTCTACTCCATTCCTTATATCTTCTCATTACCATCACGCCTTCTGATAATACAATGCAACATTACCAAATTGGCCAACTGCCTTTATGTAATACGTATTCCCTGAATTTGTTGTATGAGTAAAAGTCGTGTAACCACTATTCCCGACTACGAGTGTTGGTAAGGGACGAGTAAAATCATTTGATGGAACCTTTATCATAGAAGTTGTTGATATGCCTATGTATATCTCCTTTATTTGAGTATTTACTGCTCCATTATTATAGAACCAGACTGTAATCGTGCCATTGGAGTTAAATGCTATATTGGTTATTACAAACTTCTCTCTGAGATAATTCACATTGGATGCTGTAGATTGTCCAAACGCACCAGATGCAGCTGCTGCCTCACTATTAACAAAGCTCCAAGTAGCAAAGCCAACTACTAGAGTTAGTGTAATTATGATTGTAGTTGCTATTACAGGACTAACTCCTTTCCTTATTCTATTTATCATTTGTAATCAATTATCCCCTGTTATAGATAAGAATTATGGAGCAATGCTCTATTTTAGGCTTTATCAAAGACTTTAGGCTAATAGGTTAATATCCAAATAGGACTTATGATGGTCTTGAAAGATTATGGAGAAATGCTTCAATAACTACTATTAAACTATCTGAAAAGTTTCTTTACGTATCCATAACGCTCTAAATAGAACCTTTGCTAGTAAACTCTTTTTCTTAAATCTATGTCATGAAAAACAACTATTTTCTCCTTCTCGTTAATTTCATAGATTATTCTGTACTTCCCAATCCTTACTCTCCACAAACCTTTAAGAGGACCAACAAGAGGGATTCCAGTATAAGGATTCATAAGTATCTCTTTTATTGCTCCAACAATTCTCGGTTTATTGTTGCTCGGTAACTTCTCCTCTTTTTTGAGGAAAATCTTTGAAAACCTAGTTTTGTAAGGCATCCTACTTCAAAACTTTATCCAAATCATCTATCGAACATTCGACATACTCGCCCTTAGCTACCTCTTCCCTGCTCTTCTCAATAGTCTTCAAAGCCTCTTTATCTGCAATAGTCTCTAATGTGGCTAGGATTTGCTCCACTTTAAGATAAGTGCTCATCATCTCCTTGAAAAGCTCTTCAGGAATGATGATTCCCTCTCTTGTAACCTTGACTTTCACATCCAACTAAAGAACACCTATTAGAATGTATTCATTTAAGGATTTAAACTTTCTATGATTCCATAACTGTTTTAGGTCAAAGTAAAATAGATTTCTGCTCTATTTTCCTTTATCATAATCCTTATAATTAATTATGCATGATTTGCAAATCATGAACATAAGAAAGATGAAGAAGAAAGGAATCTCGCCAGTCATTGCATCCATAATACTAATAGCCATAACAGTAGCAGTAGCGATTGCAGTTGCAGGATGGGTCTTTGGACTATTCGGAACTTATGGTACTGCTGGAGGAGTAACAGTAATTAACCCTACTCTTACTAATAGCACTGTTGGAAAAAATTGGAATTTTAATGCAACCATCAAAAATGATAAGGACACGGCAGTTTCTGTTGTCAGTGTAACAGCAATAGGAAATGGAGGGACGAATGTGGTTTTCGATGGTTCAGCTACAGCTCCCGCCCATACCACAACTGATTTCTCAGCCACATATAAGTATACTAATACTACTCCGTTTACGATAGGGAACATCTATAGCGTAAAAGTTAGCTTCTCAGATGGCACTCAAGTCACTGTGAGCGTCACAGCATCGTAAAAAGAATACATACCTTCGAAGAACGTAAAGATAAAATCAGTACGTAAGGAACTGAGTTAGATGAGGGTTCAAATCCCTCCCTATTTATCAAAGAATAAAAACCTAATCCTTCTTTTAATTATAATATCTTTTTTCACACTATATTCTGCAAGCAATAGTAATGTATTTAGATTAAACAATTTCGACTCAACTAAAGCAGAATCCCTCATTGCCTTTTATGCCAATTCGATGGATTACTTCTATAATCCTTCTCCATGGACTACAGTGAACTTAACTATAGGAGGGAATAATACAGCAATTTTTTTTCGTTGGTGATGCTGAATTATATGCAATATCAGGATGGAGTTATATTCATGGTTTAAGTCCTCATATAATAAACCCTGAGCACCCACCTTTGGCAAAATACTTTATTGGATTATCAGAGATTATCTTCACAAATCCATCCACAATGAGCTTTATCTTTAGCATGCTAACGATAATCGTTGTATTTTTAATATCACGAGAGATTCTCGGAGATTCTCTATTCGCTCTTATGCCTCCTTTTATGCTTGCTCTTGACAAACTCTTTTATGAGTTCTCAGTAATTTCTATGCTTGACATTTATGTTACTTTCTTCGTTGCCTTATCAACACTCTTATTCATAAAAGGGTTAAAGAATCCTAAATTTTTCATCTTAGCATCTATTACATTTGGCTTGGCAATGGCTACGAAATGGATCGCTATATTTCTCTTCCCAGCCTTTCTTGTTGTGCTAATGCTGATGAGGAATTGGAATAATCTTAAGTGGTTCTTAGCAAGTTTACCATTGGCCATTATTGCATATATCTCAACTTATGCCATGTTCTTTGTTAATGGTAATAGCTTTAATGATTTCATAGAGCTTCAAAAAGCCATGCTCAATTATCAGCTATTCTTGCGCCAGCATTCATATACTCCGCCATTAAGAATATTGCAAATATTAACAACTGGTATAAGCGGGCAATCTGTAGTATATCATTACAATATCAACTTAACTGCTTCAGAGGTAACATTAGTCTCAACAGAGTACGGAATAGGGATGATCACTGAATTTAATCCGTTAACTTGGAGTATAGCTTTTGCATCAGCAATTCTAGCTTTTTACTACGCTTACAAGAAGAGGGATTATATTGCTCTAACAATACCTGTTTTATTATTAACCTTCATAGCTATATTCTCAACTGCTCAAGTCTTTGAATGGTATTTATTGCCAATATTATTCTCAGGATTCATATCAACTGCATATTTGTTCAAGAACTTTTACGAAAATATGAAAAGAAAGAAATTATTCAATTATTTCATAATTGCCTATCTTATAGCAATTTTCATCTTTTTGTTCATATCTATCCCATATCATATAACTATATAGCCCGTGAGCTACCCGCGGCTATAAGCCTGTGAGGATTTCCTGCTCACATGTTAACAAAAAGTTTATAATTAGCTCCAACTCTATTATTTGAGGATTGGCAGATATGAGAAGTAGCGCATTGGTTCTGATTGCCCTTATTCTATTGCCTATTGCCATAGCACCTCTATCCGTTTCTGCAATTTCATCGCCTCATCTAATGGTTATTGAATGGTCTGTCGAAAAGTCATATGGCAGGGTTACCCTTTATCAGATTCCGACAGAAGACGATTCAATGAGTAACTCTGACTACAAACTACTCCCCTTCCGTTGGTACACTACAGCAAACTACTGGATAAACCCATCGAATAAGTATGGATTTTCGGAGTCCGACGTGGTAGCAGCTATTACAGTATCTGCGGGAACATGGGATAAAGAAACTAATTTTGAAGTATTCTCCTATCAAGGCACAACCAAAAGGAGTGCTGGAAGCTACGATGGTTACAATGTGATCTCATGGGGTTATTATCGTGCTGGCGTCATAGCTGTCACATACATCTGGTACATCGGCAATAGTATCATTGAAACTGACACAAGATTGAATACATACTATAAGTGGAGCCTTAACGGTGAGGCTAGAAAGATGGATGTTCAAAACATAATGACACATGAGTTTGGACATTGGTGCGGATTAGATGACTTATATGATGATAAGGACTATTGGTTGACGATGTATGGCTATGCTAGTTACGGAGAGACCTACAAACGAACTTTAGGATTTGGCGATATCCTTGGTCTAAAAGCAGTATACGGCGAGTGATTTAAAACCCTTTTTATGATTTAGCTTAATAGTGATGTATATTGCCTTCATACTGTTCATTATGTGGTAAAAGGTTTGAAGATGAGGAGGAGTTAAACAAGCACTTACGGATAAAGCACAAAGATAAAATTAAGCAAATCATACTTGAGCATCCTGTGAAACCAAAAGTGAAGATAGAGTAAGAATCAGAGAGCCATTTTTATGTATGCTGTTTGGGCTCTTGATAAGATGCTAACTTTCCTCTCAAGCTCTAAGACTCTTGCCTCAACTGTCATGGGCATTGTAAAGAAAAAGGAATAAACCTAACGTTAGACTTTTCCTTCAAGGCATACAAAAACTTATAACTCACTCTCACCAACTTCATCATGGACGATGGATAATGTATGAGTTTGATGTGATCATATTAGAAGACGAGACTGGAGGATATCTAGCTTTCATGCCTGCATTACCTGGTTGCCACACACAAGGAGACACTTTGGGAGAGCTTATAGATAATGCAAAAGAGGCTATAGAACTCTATTTAGAGACCCTAACAAAAGAGGAGAGAGAAGATCTTTTACGGCAGAGAGTGGTCGGAATACAAAAAGTGAAAGCTCTTGTCTAAGATTTCGCCATTAAGTCCCCATGAATTGATCAAAATTCTCCAAAAAGCAGGTTTTGAAATTATCCGTCAAAAGGGCTCACATGTTATTATGATGAATGATAAAAAGGCCAGAATAGTTGTACCAGTTCACCCACGTAAAGATGTTAAACCTGGATTGATTAGGGCAATAAAAGAGGCGGGGCTGAGCAGAGAAAGGTTCTTCGAACTTTTGAAGGAAACTGATAAGAGTCACAAATATCTCTCTATACTCGTCTAGATGGCTCAGAAGAATACTCGAAGATATAGCACCTCAAAGTATGAGCACATCGGTAATCTGGATGTAAAAGAGTGCCATCTGATCAGGCTTTAATTTAGGATGCGTTTTTAATGCTTTCTCAAGGGCTTCTATAGATTTGCTTCCATCAGCAATTATCTTCCCTTCATAAGAAGCCACATGCTTTCCCCTATGCTTCTCGTACTCCTCAGAACTTATTGTTAGAGCTCGATATACCATCCTAGACATTAACAACCCTGCATTAGAATTGAGCAGACTTATTCTATAACTATAATCTTTTTGTTCATATCGATTCCATATCATGTATCTTTATGAAGCTTTATTTTTAAAGACTTAAATTCGTTCTTAATTATTAATAAAATTTATGGGAAGTGAAAGTATAACCTTAGAAGCCATATACAAAGAGGTTAAAGCAATTAATGAAAGGCTTGACTTCCTAGAGGATTTAATCGAGAAAGTCATAGCCAGAGAATTGCCAAAAGTGAAGCTGAGCGAAAGAGAAGTTGAAGAGATAAAGAAATCCATTACTGAAATGAAGAGTGGCAAATACTCAACTTTAGAGGAAATTAAGAGTGCCTAGATACAAGATATTAATACACAGAAGAGTTGCTAAGTTCTTAAATAGCATCATGGATGAGAAGCTGAAGAATAAGGTGAAGGAGTCCATAGAAGAACTTGTTGACTATCCCCTAATTCTCAGAGAGTTGGACGTTGAGAAGCTTGAAGGCATTGAGAGAACTTAATAAGGTTAGGAGAGTACAGGGTCATTTTTTATGTGGATAAAAGACAATATACATAACTCATGCTGGAAAGCGAGAATCGATATATGAAGACTAATTCTCGAGCTAATTGCAATCTTCATCTTTTTGTTCACATCGATCCTATATCATGTGCAAATATAGTTAATTTGTATTAACGAGAAGAAGGTACTGCTTCCAGGCTTCTCTTGAGTGCAGTGGCTTGTCTGTGATGGATCCAACCTTGCTTTATTAGGTCATCTATAGCATCAAATATGTGCCTTTTAGCTTCATAAGAAGTCAATAAATCTAACTTCTTACCCATCTTATAGATATCTCCCTCAAAGATAGGATCAGACTCAAGATTCTCAATGAATCTAACTTCGAATATATTCATAATCTGACCAGAATAAGGTCTAAGAAATGGAGAAGATATACCATGCATCCATTTCAATGGAGGGTGAGCAGCGGGAAATTGAACCAGACCAGGAGGATATGTTTTGTATCTTTTCCTCCCTTTCATGTCTTCGTAGCAGACAAGGTAAAAAGGTATGCATAAAAATTTTGGTTCATCACCCTTAAACTCTTGCAGAGGTAGTTGCTCTATCTGTTCTAAGCTAATTTTGGCATGCTTATGCATTTCTAATATCTGGCGTCTTAAACTCATGGCTTTGTTAGAAAGATCTTTGGCTTCTTCCCTTCTCTTCCTTATTTCTAATTCTCTTTCCATCTCAATATCGTTAAGCGATTTTATCTTAGATTCTATGAGCTGTTTGTATGCACTCTCGATAGAAGATACCTCTTTTCCTCTCTCATCCTCCAACGCTTTTATCACAGATTGAAGCTCTTCTATCTCTTTTTCAATACCTTCCATCCTTGACGATATATCCTTTAATATCCTACTCCAGAGATTAAGGTAAATCTTCTCTTTTGGTGAAGATTTAGATGAATCGACCATCTCCTTCAAAGTCTCATAATCTTTCTTTAGATACATGAGTAATTTCCTATATTCTCCTATCTGAGAGTTGAAAAGTTCCTTGCGTTCCTCGAACCTTGATAAAACCATCTTCATCTCTAACTCCTTCTTCGTCTTAAGCTGCTCTACAGACCTGTTGACGATTTCTACTGTAACTTCTGTTTGATTCTTATATTCATTGTTTATACCAATTATCTCCTCATCTATTTGAGCCATATGAAAGCTAGTTTCCTCGTCTAGGACTCTTATTGTCTCTTCGAGCTTAGATATGCCGTTCTCAACTTCTCTTCTCACTTTATTCAGCTCATAGACAACTTCCAACATCTTTCGCTCATCTATGTGTAAGGGTAGCATGAGGGAATTTGGATATAGAGCACTAACAGCACCAACATCATTTACGTAACTCGTAATAGCTAATGCAAGAGGTTTGTCTATCAAACCTATTACAGTATAATTCTTTATTTTAAATTGGGAAAAGGTCTTGTCGTGCCTTACGAGTACGCTATTAAAAAGATTTCTACTATTGTGAGCATCCTTCAATTGACTCATAAACTCGTCTACTGGAGGTAACTCAACTGCCGCTAAAGAAAATGAATGGAGATTAATAGGATCAATGAATATCCACCTATTGTTTACTGGATAAGCCCAAATTCCATAATAAGCCTTCACGATAAAGGATATGATCTCTTGCTCCTTCCTTATAAAAGATCTCTTTTTCTCTTTCTCAACCATATAGTAAATAAATGCCATCTCAAGCTCTTTATCTATAGACTTCCTATTTAGGGATGATATAGCAAATGAAGGTATTATCAGATTCTTTTCCATTCTTTCTTCCATTATTCATTCATCGCCTTAATTATACATTGCCCTTTTGTAATTGCATTTATTATCCCTAAAAGTTTCAATACCAGTCGTGAGAATGACGGTAAGTAAAAAGATTTATGATAAAAGGAAATAGAGCAGAAATCTATTCGGGATAAATTTTCCAAATTGACGAAAAATAGGAAAAATTTATTAGTGAGTCTGTCATTTCATTCATGTCTTGAAGATAATCCGAAGATCCAGGCTCGAAAGGCTAATAGACATTTTAAGGGTCATAGCAAGCATGGGTCTCATAAAACAAACACATATAATGTATAAGGCGAATCTGACTTGGGATGAATTGAAGAAAGACCTCCAATGGCTTATGGATTTAGGTCTTGTTGAGAGAACCGTGGTGAGCGAAGGCATACTCTATAAAATAACGAATCTCGGTTTAGATGCGCTTTCCCATTTCGAGAAGATTGAGTCAATACTCAAATTAAACCATGTAAAGGAACTCTACGGTGAAAAAGGCTTAGTCATCTATGAAAACGATGGTTAATAAGTCTCATAAACAAAAGTTAGGACACTAAGAGCGAGGAATAGGGCGAAAAAGAGCAAAATCATTAAAGCTGCTACCATGAAAGGCTCCAAATGATTCTGAGTAAAGACAAAAAATACCCATCCCAATGCAACAGATGCTAAGAAAGAGAGGATTACTGCGACAATAAAACGAGTCCATGATACCACCTAACTTGCACCCTATTCTTATTAAATATCATACTCAAAAATTATTAAGGCTTTAAATGAATCATAATCTTTATAGGAATATTATCACTCATGACTGTGACTATGGTTACTATCCCTTCCTCAAAACTTGTAAGAGGGTCTAGAGCCTTTCTTATCTTTTGCATGATATTTAATTTATCCTGTAAACTCTTGACTACATCTTCAAGAGCATCCATTTCCTGCCTTAAGCTAGGGTTTACAAGGACTTTTAAGCCTGATAGATCTATTTCTCTCCCTTCAAGTAAAGGGATCTGCTTTTCCCCTGCAAACTTAACTATGGCTTCTTGAGCCTTCTTTAATCTCTCTATTTTAATGCGATTCTCTTCTAGACGGCGGAGATAATCCCCAAGTAAGGTTCTGACTCTCCCGATTTCATCATCTAAGGACTTTTTGAGCTCTTCAGGGGTGTTAAATATCCTAAGTTCTGATGAGGCTTGCAAGCCTAATCAAAAAACAACGGGAAGAACATGTATTTAACACTTATGATGTCACATTGTTATCTAATGCTCTGGCTCACCTACCTTTTAAAAATCCTAGGAGTAAACCTCCGATGAATCCTATCAACGCATTCGCCAAACTTTGAAAATAAAGGAATGCTTCACTTGTTGCATAGTTCAAAATCTCCATAGTTGCATTTAGGATAAAACTAGGCAAAGACATGGCCAAGAAATCCTTTAATCCTATAGGCAGTAATAAGTGGAGAATCATCGTTATTATCATTGTACCGAGCAATCCGCTTAGAAGGCCTGCTGCAGCTCCTCTTTTCCAGTCTTTTGCTAAGTATCCTGCCACTCCTCCAGAAAATAGGGCGCCAACATAAAAAAATAGACCGATAAGGATCATAAGAAGAGTACCGATGAAAGTTCCATAAAGGAAACTTTCCAACCCTGTTCGAAACAGACTTGTAAATTCTCCTTCTTGCATGCTTGAAGGATAAGGCTTCTTTGCTATAACTTTAGAATAAACTTCCATTGGCTTTTGTTCTTCTGTCTTCGATTCTTCTACAAAAACTTCTGGCAGAGTCTTGTTTAATAGTACAACGTCACCTATCTTCCTTATCTGATGCCAAGGTACAGAGGATTTATACAAAAAAACAGTCTTGCTTGATACAAGATTTGTAGGTATTTCATAACCTCTCATTTTGGCGTATGCCACTATCTTGTCATCTGTCAAATCTTGAGGTTGTTCAAAACCCAAGGATGCCATGTGTTTTACGAGTTCTTTCGGCCTTCTTTCAGAAAAGATTCTTTTCTTCAATTGGTTCATATCTGGGACCAATTTCGTTACCATAATTTCTTTGTATACCTGAATGCTTAGACCCTCTGGGCTCATTAAAATGCTATGAAACTTGCCTAAAATCTTAGCAGAATTATCTATAACGAGCTTACCCTTTAAGCTCTCTTCCTTTTGGTAAGGTAAAGTCTTTTGTGGCTCTATGCCTCTTATCATACTTTCTATTGGATTTTTAACTAAAATACAGCTGCCTAAATCACTTTTATTCATAACTTCTACATCGTTCAAGCGAATGTCTGGCTTCTCCTCCTCAACTTCTCTTGAGACTTCTTTCATAGGTATCTTTACTTCTTTGAGTTTCGCATAGTTTACTAAATCATTTTCTGTGATTGAGTGTATCTTAAGTTCGTTTGCTATAAATTTGTAAAGTTCTTGAACATTAGATATGCCGTGCTTTTCTTTATGATCTTTTAGAAGGACTTGTTTTAATTCCTCAACATCAGGTACTTGCTCTTTAACACTCTTTGAAGATCTAACCTTAAAAAATGGTCCTTCTGGTTTAATATCGACTTTTACTACATGACCGTAAATGTAACCTTCAGAGTCCACAACTAAAGCACCAATCAATTCTGAGGGACTAAATTCCAAACCTAATTACCATTCATTAAAAGGAGTAAGAATTTTTTAAACCTTTATATTTAAATGTAAATATCCTAATTATCTGGGAGAATGTATATTTGACTGAAAGAGTCCCAAGCGGTATTGAAGGATTAGATGAGTTGATGGAAGGCGGCTTCCCAAAGGGTAAGACTATAGTCATTTCAGGGGTTCCAGGGTCTGGAAAGACGACTTTTTGTATGCAATTCCTTTGTAAGGGCATCTTAGATCATAACGAACCAGGCGTTTACGTAACCCTTGAAGAAAGCCCAGATAGCATAATCAGAAACATGATGAATTTTGGAATGGATTTGAAGAGCTTAATATCTAAAGGAAAATTGATTCTTGTAGATGCCAACCCGTTGAGAGGAGAAACGATGCTGACCGTGTCAGGCGTTCATACTGGCTTTATTGAATTCAAGGCTTACGGGCTTTCTGAGTTGATAAGGCAAAAAGTGAGAGAGATAGGCGCAAAGAGGGTTGCTATCGATGCGCTAACAGCTTTGCTCATGCATCACAGGGATGATTTTGAGAGAAGGCTAGAGATAGTGCGCTTGCTCATAGGTATATCTGGTTTAGATTGTACAACATTGATCACAACAGAGCATCGCTCTTTTGAATTAGGCAGGAGTTTCATGATGGAGCATTTTATCGCTGATGGTGTAATCTTTCTCGATATGCTACAGGCAGGGGGAGGGTTCGTCCGAGGGATTCAGATTCAGAAAATTAGAGGTGTAAGACATGATTTCGACTTTCATTTATATCGCATCACTGACAAAGGCATAGTTGTCTTTCCGAAGGAGAAAATTTTCGCTCCCACAAAAGAGGAAATGTAGCCTTCAAGATGCAATTCAAGAATCTTAGAACCCTTAAGAATTGATCTTTGCATGGACATATCGATGTTACTGTTGAAGTTAACCACTTGCTTTATCATGTTAAGTTATGCTTCCTTTAGTGATTGGAAGGCAAGAGAAGTTGACGATAAGCTATGGATACTATTTTCCTTCATAGGAATAACCCTTAACGCAGTTGAGCTATATTTTTACTATAACTCTCAACTTTTAATGCTAGTTATAATTTCTATATCTCTAAGCTCTATAATTTCTTTCACGTTATACTATCTTGGCTTCTTCGGAGGGGCTGACATGAAGGCGCTGTTAGTTATATCGCTAATCATCCCTGTTTACTACCCATCAAGATATCTTCACCCTTTTATTTCTCTAACTTCTCTTACTAACGGCGCATTTCTTACCTTAAGCATTCCAGTGATCTTTTTCACTTTGAACATGGTAAGGCTTATCCTTGGTAAAGATATCTTCTTAGGATTTGAGAATGAGAAACTCTGGAAGAAAATTCTTGTGTGTTTTTTAGGATACAGGGCAAGAAAGGTCGAGAAGGGACAATTCTTTATGAACTTAGAGAAGAGCATTAACGGCAAAAAAGGTTTTCATATATCGTTATTAAAAGACGAAGAGTTCACATCTGGGCAAGACATCTGGGTGACTCCTGGAATTCCTTTACTGATCTTTATAACTCTTGGATTCGTATCAACACTGATATTTGGGGACTTTCTTGCCCTTTTCTTTCCATACTAGTTTTGTTCGTAGCTTCATTAAGAGTAGTCTTTTATGTATTTATTAAGGTGCAAAAACAAGAATAACATATGCCTAGATTTGTTGTACATGAGCACTGGGCCTCACGTCATCACTTTGATTTTAGGCTTGAGATGGATGGAGTCTTAAGATCGTGGGCTGTACCAAAAGGACCACCGTTAGAACCTGGAGTCAAGAGATTAGCAGTAGAAGTTGAGGACCATCCTCTTGAATACGCAGATTTCGAAGGAACGATACCTGAGGGCGAATATGGTGCAGGAAAAGTGGAGATATGGGATAGAGGGGACTATTGGTTAAAGACAAAAACGCCAAAAGAAATACGGTTAGAGCTAAAGGGCAAGAAACTTGACGGAGACTTCACACTCATCCTCATGAAGGAAGAAAGGGGCCGAAAACAATGGTTACTGTTTAAACGCAAAAAGGGCTACTTTTGAGGTTCTATTATTACTTTTATGGAGTCTTTTGGGTTAGCCACAAGCTGGAAGCCTAGACCTGTATCAGCTAAACCAAGCTTATGAGTAATCATTTCTTTTACATTTATAGTATGTGAGCGTATTAACTTTAGAGCAGCCACATGATCTGATGGGCTACCTGCATATGAAGAGGTTAACGTCACTTCATTGCGCCAGAAAAGCTCATTTAGAGATAGGGGAATAGTGATGCCTTGCTCTGTAGGAGCAAAGAAGAGAACGGTTCCACCTCTTTCCACTGATTTAAGCGCTTGAATTATGGCTGAACTTGCACTTGTGCAAACAATTACCCTATCGGCAAGCATCCCATCATTAACTTCGCGCACTCTTCTAGGTATATCCTCTGATGCATAAAAAGTGGCATCAGCCCCAAATTTTAATGCTGCCTTCAGCCTATATTCGTTTACATCCGTTGCAACTATTTTGCTAGCTCCCATGGCTCGTGCAAGTTGTATATGTAGTAAACCTGTGATTCCGCTGCCTATAACAAGTACGCTTAGACTAGGCTGCATCTGGGCTATTCTCTGCCCACGGAGGACACAAGCAAGAGGTTCTGTAAAAGTTCCTTCTTCAAAAGATACACTATCTGGTAAAGGGTAGACTCCGCGGTCTACATTAATGGCTGGCAATCTAACGTATTCGGCAAAGCCACCAGGATCAAAGTTCGTTCTGCGTAAAGTCTCACAAACGGTATGATGGCCTGTAAGGCAGTAATGGCAAGTGTTACAAGGAACATGATGAGAAGCCGTAATCCTTTGCCCATTTTTATAACGTTCCACACCTTCTCCGACCTTGACTATTTCACCAGCTATCTCGTGACCCAAAACTAAAGGAGCCCTCTTTACACGGTACCATTCCATTACATCGCTGCCACATATACCACAAGCTTCCACTCTTACCAAGAGCTCCCCAAAGCCTATCTTTGGTATCGGCATCTCTTCTAGCCTAATATCTTGATTGTTATAATACATGGCAACCCTCAAGAAGATAACCTCAGAAATAGTAGCCTACACTAGAATAAATAATTTACAAGTGAAGAGAAAGCTAGGGTTGCTGGGTTTTTGTGCTTTGCTTAAGGTTATTAAAAAGATCATGAGCTTCCTTCACATTAGCTCCTTCATGAACTATTGCCCTTATAGCCTTGATCATGGCTACAGGGTAATCATGCTGCCAGATGTTTCTTCCCATATCAACGCCTATTGCTCCAGATTCTAATGCATCGTAGACAAGATGGAAAACATCTAATTCCGTCTCAAGTTTAGGTCCTCCAGCGATGACAAGAGGAACAGGACAACCTTCGGAAACTTTTCTAAAATTCTCACAGTAATAAGTCTTCACCATACTTGCACCTATCTCAGCTGCTATTCTACAGCTTAAGGCTAGGTAGCGAGCCTCTCTTTTCTCCAATTCTCTACCAACGGCTGTAACTGCAATTACAGGCATTCCATATTCATGCCCTTCATCAACGAGTCTTGCTAAGCAAGTCAAAGTTTGATGCTCGTACTCTGTGCCTACGTATATTGAGAAGGCGACTGCTGCCGCGTTAAGCCGAACAGCCTCCTTCATAGACGTGATGATCTCTTCATTGGCGAGAGTTCCTACAACGCTATTTCCACCTGAAACTCTAAGTACTATAGGAGTGTCAGTCTCAAAGGGAATTGATGAGCGTAGAACCCCACGAGTCAGCATAATAGCATCTGCAAAGGGTAGAAGGGGCGTTATGGTTCTTCTCGGGTTCTCGAGTCTGAAGGTTGGACCTTGAAAGTATCCATGGTCTACAGCCAGCATAACCGTTCGGCCATTGGGCTTGATTATTCGAGATAAACGGTTTCTTAAACCCCAATCCATTAGGATAACCCCATCTAGCTAACTTTTCTGTTCTCAGTTAAATAAAAGTCTTCTCCATATTTTTGATAATATGCTTTCTCTTCTTTGCTGTAACTATAACTACACCTCCAAGCATCTTTACTCTAAACATCGCTTTACTAAACCAGATGCTAAGAATACGCTTAAATTCTCTATTTTTCGGTAATCTTTTATAAGTTGTATAAATTGCAGTGTAAAATAAACCTCTTCTTTTGACAAGAACTATAGTTATCAAAGGGACTATAAATCTCCACCATATTCCCACTATCCATCTCTTTAAGAAGTTGTCAGGGTTTCCTAAGTCGACTATGACGAATTTATCATCCTTCTTCAACGCTTTTGCTATCTCTTCCAAAGCTAAATTCATGTTTATTGAATCCCTGAGTGAAAAGCCACACATGATTAAATCGAATATTCCTGATTTAAATGAGAGGATCTCAAACAACCCAAAACCATTTCAGGGCTATTGTCTGCTAGCCTTTTCTTAGCTATATTGAGATAATCAAGCACGGGATCTAAAAGTACTAAATTATTGATCTTCAATTTCTCCAAGACTACTTCACTCATTACGCCAGAACCACGCCCACATCTAAAACCAGTTCTGCAGTAAAGCATCAATAATGCCTTCTTCTCTATAGGCTCTATCCCGACCAAAAGATATTACGTGATTAACATAATCATAGAGAGGCATAACAGCATGAAGAGCATCTATAACTTTATGCCAACGCTCTCCTAAACCGAAATCTTCTGGCATAATCTTCACTATCTTAATTGAATATATGATTACTTTACATTCGAAGTTTATATCTTAAGTCCTCTTCATGAAGCTATAGAGTATTGCGATAATCCCTGTGATCAATATCAGAATCACCAATATTAGAACTATGCGCTTGGATAAAGCCACAGCATCCCTTCCTATAAGGAAGATACCCCTCACCATAAGGGGTGGTGTCCCATAAGTAGATGTTTTCAAAGTCTTTTTCATGAAGGCTAAGATTATGAGCCAAAAGCCAAAGATTACAATGGTTAAAGGAGGAACCATCCTAAGGGAATCAAAGTGGGCTTAGTACTGAAATTATGGCCAAAATTGCAAGAACAATCAACCTTCAACATCAAAATTCTGTCCAAATTGTGGAACTGCCATACTTGCTAAACCATCAGCTCAGAAAAACTGCTTGAATTGTGGAAAGCAAATCCCGATAGATGCTAAGTTCTGCCCTGAGTGTGGTCAGAAGCTCATTTAATTTAAGTATTATGAACCCATACTCTGATTCTTTTTTATGAATTGGTCCAACATATTCTCAATTCTTGATATTCTTTCTTCAATCTTTTTATCCATTATTAAATATCTTCTTGGATATGGTATTTCTATCCCATTGGCATCAAATTCTTTCTTAATTTGATACAACAAGTCACGAGCCATCTTGAAAGCGGTCGGTTGGTCCTTGGCTCTGCTCAATAACCTAAGTAAAATGCCTGATTCTGCGAACTCTATTATAACTGCATTAGGTAGATTCTCTGTAGGTAAGCAATCAGGGTGCCTTTTGGCAACATCCACCATGATCTTCATAGCCTTATCTATATCGGATTCGTAGCTTATCCGGACGAATACGGGTACGAGCATAGTTGGATCCTTTAGTGAGTAATTTATTATCACTTCATCATCCAAGATAGAATTGGGTATTATCATCCTTCTATTATCCCAAATTCTTATTACAGTATGGCGCAAAGTTATATCTTCGACGAATCCGAACTCTCCCTTTACCATCACAGCATCTCCTACGCGAATAGGACGTGTGATTGTAAGGTTCATTCCTGCAAGCAAATTTCCGATCGTCTTCTGGGCTCCAAGCCCTACAACTATAGCAAGGAAACCAGCCCCTATTGCAAAAGACCAGATGATGCCTATCAAGCCTGGGAAAATTATAGTAAGAATGATGGTCACACCAATTATATACACGAAGTATATTGTGAGGCGGTGAATTAACCTAAAGGTGGTTTCTTTGTCAGGGTTCTCTCGTATTATTATTTTGATGCGACGTCCCATGTAGTTGTTGATAATAAAGCTTATTACCGATGTTGCGATTAATGCTGCTGTGACAGAAGTAATAACATCCATATTCAATATGATCCAACTAGGAAGGGTTCCAGGATATCTGGCATCCCAATATCTTAGTGCAACCATTATACCAAATAAGACTATAAAAATTGTTAAAGGACCCTTCACTATCATTGTAGCATAGTCGTCTATTCTCGTCCTAGTCTTTCCAGCTATCTTTGCTATGTATCTGTTTATGAATCTGATTAGAGCTACGGCTATTATTATAGAACCTGTCAGGATCAAAGCCGTGATAACCATATCTAGAACATCGAGGGCGCTCAATTTTTACACCAATGAAAAGGTAATCCGTACATTATGTTTTAAAAACGTTGCTTAGCTTACTATTAAATCTACAAAATCAAATTTCTTTACATCTACAAGCCCGTAGTCTGTAATCTTTAGCTCTGGTATCACAGGTAATGATAGAAAGGATAGAGTCATGAAAGGTGCATCAAGACTGCAGCCAAGCTTTGACACTTCTTCATACAGTTTCTTTAAGTTTACAATTATGTTTTCAGCCTTCCAAGTAGACATGAGACCAGCTACAGGAAGCGGCACCTCCCCAAGAATTCTATTATCATCAACAGCAATGATTCCTCCTCCGATCTCTTTCAGCCTATTAACTGCTAAGCACATATCATTATCATTAACTCCAACTACGATTATATTGTGAGAATCATGAGCTACGCTAGAAGCTATAGCGCCTTTTTTAAGACCAAATCCCTTCACAAAGCCTTTCCCAATCCTCCCACTATTCTTGTGCCTCTCTACAACACATATTTTCAGTATATCATATTCAGTATCTGATACGAGCTTTCCATCTTTAACTCCTAAATTATGCCTTAATTCTTTAGTGTGTATTTGATGCTCTACAACGCCAATGACCCTAACAGCAACAGAATCCTTCTCTCCAGAGTACTTTATTGCTAAATCCTTAGGATATATCTCTCTTAAATTGATAGTCTTAGTTATGGATTCATTAGATAATTTTTCTCTAACTTCTTCTAGATACTGCCCATTTTTTGCAACTATCTTGCCATCTATCATGACCAAATCTGCATTAAAATCTTTAAGATTATTCACTATAACTAGGTCTGCACACTTGCCTGGAGAGACTCCTCCTAAATGCTTAAGACCATAGTATTCAGCAGGGTTCAGTGTCACCATTCTAATCGCATCTATAGGGTCTAACCCACTGCTGACAGCCTTTCTCAAGTTATGGTCCATATCTCCCTCAGTCAGCAAGTCTTCGACATGCTTATCATCTATTACTAACATAAAACGTCTTGAATTTTCTTTTGATACTATACCTATTAAATCTGATAGATTCTTCGAAGCTGAGCCTTCCCTTATCATTACCCACATGCCAAGAGAGAGTTTTTCAAAAGCCTCTTCTTTCTCTGTTGATTCATGGTCAGATAAAATACCTGCTGAAATATACTCACAAAGGTCCAATCCTTTAAGCCCAGGGGCATGACCATCAATGGGCATATCTTTACATGCATAAATCTTACTCATAACATCTTTGTTGCGAGATATTACGCCAGGAAAGTTCATCATTTCACCTAGACCGATTATTCTATCAAACCTTCTAAGCTTCTTGATTTCATTAACACCTATGGTTGCTCCTGAAGTCTCAAGGTGAGTCGCTGGGACACAAGATGGTATCATAAGATAGACTTTTAATGGAACTCTTTTAGAATCTTTTATCATGAATTTTATGCCCTCGATGCCTTTTACGTTTGCTATTTCATGAGGATCGGCTATAACACAAGTAGTTCCTCTAGGAACAACTACCCTTGCATATTGGCTAGGGATCATCATGGAACTTTCTATATGTATATGGGCATCTATGTAGCCTGGCAGAATATACCTTGATTTCAAATCGATCTGCTCTTCTGATGGTATAGGATTCTTACCTATGTAATTGACAATCCCGTCTTTTATGCCTATATATGAATCATATATCATACCCGTATAGACATTGACTAAATTCCCACGTAAGACAGCATCAGCCAGAGGTTTCACTATATTCACGGTAAAAATTACCTATTTCTGCCTAAATAATATTATCGTCAAAGTAATGGATCATTTGACAGTTCAAGGCTTTTTGATGATTATGATGGATTTTCATTTGAGCATGAAAATATCATGCAAATATGAAAACTTGCCTCTACCCATGCATGGAATTAAAGAAAGACGTGTGTTAAAGAGAATCCATTAAGTTTAATCATTATCAAAAACAAGTCAACCTTTAAATTGCTAGATGATGTTTATATCTGCATGTGCTCTGTTGGAATATTCTTAGGCGAAACTACCCCAAAATATTCTTTCCCTGATGATCACCCGCTTAGAAGTAGCAGAGTTGAAATTTTTCTAAATAAATTCAAAGAAGAGCTTGGTAACGAGGAAAACATAAAAGTTATGGAACCTGTAATTGCGAGCGAAGATCTTTTGTTCCTTTTCCATACTAAAGATTATGTAGATTTTGTGAAGAGAGCCTCTGAATATGGTTTTGGCTATCTTGATTATGGGGATACACCTGCCTTCAAAGGGGTCTTTGAAGCATCAAGCTACGTTGTAGGATCTACTCTTTTTGGCTTGGACATGATCTTGAAGAAAGAAATAGATCATATTTTTAATCCTATTGGAGGAATGCACCATGCAAGAAGGGACAGAGCAGCAGGATTTTGTGTTTTTAATGATGCTTCCATAGCAATAATTCATGCTAAAAAGAACCATGGTCTTAAAAGAATATTATACGTTGATATAGATGCCCATCACGGAGACGGTGTTTGCTACGAATTCTATGACGACCCCATGGTATTCACAGCTGATATACATGAAGATGGAAGGTATTTGTATCCAGGGACTGGATACAGTCATGAAACCGGTTCAGGAGAGGCTGAAGGAACGAAGTTAAACATATCATTGAAGCCTGGAGCAGGGGATGAAGATTTTAAGGAAGCTTTTGATAAAATTGGGGAGTTTGCTCATCGAATAAAGCCTGAACTGATAATATTCCAATGTGGAGCAGACGGGTTGAAAAATGATCCTCTTACACATCTACGCTATACAGAGGAAGCCCATAGATACGCAACAAAGAAGCTGCATAAAATCTCACATGAGTTATGTGATGGAAGAATACTTGCTTTAGGTGGAGGAGGATACAATCCTGAT
>CALLJF010000007.1 GCA_938091495.1 uncultured Nitrososphaerales archaeon
TTTAACTATTCTAAAAGAGGTATATGAAGCCATTAAACCTACTACTGCATATACTGGTGCCCATAGCCCCATTATTATATCAGGATCGAAGAGGGAAAATTCGAAGATCAAACTTCCAAAGAAATATAGAAAGCCAAAACCTGCAATTAAGCTAATTGCGCTTGCTATTAGAGCAAAGGGTATTCTTATTTTCACCAAAATTGATCCGAATCTTGAAAGTAAAAAGTATGAGAGAGAGATGAAACAATACGTGAGAAAGCCTTCTAATAATGTTAAAATCACTATGGAAAGTGGAATTGAGGAAGTAGCAATATAGTTTAAGCTCAGACCCAATATAATAGGTGTTACCACACCTACAGAAGTAAAGGCAAGAAATATCCTATAAGTATTATAATCAATGGTAGCCATTAATCCCATCATACCAAGGGCAGCAGAAAGAGCACTAAGCATGAGTAATGCTGTGCCAGAGAGTAATGTAAGAGGTTCTAATGAGAAAATACCAAAAGGATCGCTCCACGTTACCAAAACATATGCTACATAAAACACGATGGAAATTAAGAATAAATGCCAATACGATCTAACTCCAGATATTCTTTCTATTCTTCTCGATAGGAGCAATACTGTCAAGAATGGTGCCATTATGACTATGCCAACAGAAACACTTGCAATTACATTAATTATTAAACCAATCAATATCAATAAACTGAAAAATATATCGAATTATAAAAACCTTACATAGTTTATCGGAAAATGCTACTCTGCGAAAGTTTTGCAATAAAATACTTTAAGAATGGGATAAATTTCTAAAGATTTCATTTTCATCTAAAAGAAGATAACAAAGTAGAGCCTTTTGTGAATGGAGTCTATTTTCAGCTTCATCCCAGACCAAAGATTTAGGACCGTCGATAACATCGTCAGTAACTTCTTCCCCTCTCTTTGCAGGCAAACAATGCATGAAAACAGCATCAGATTTTGCTCTATTGATAAGCTTACCGTTGACTTGATACTTTGGTATGAATACCTTCAATCTTTTATCTCTTTCTTGCTCGAAGCCCATAGATACTACAGAATCAGTCATAACACAATCTGCATCCTTTACAGCCATGACAGGATCGTCTATAATTTCTATTATCGCTCCTGTATCTTTGGCTATCTTTTGAGCGTTATCAACAGCTTCTTTTAAAGGACGATATTCTTCTGGTGTTGCAATAGATATATCAATACCCATCAATGCTGCTCCTATCAGCCAGGTATTACAAACGTTATTGCCATCTCCTACCCACGCAACTTTTAACCCTTTCAATTTGCCTTTTGCTTCAAGAAGAGTCTGTAGATCAGCTAGTATCTGAGCAGGATGGTAATGCTCGCTTAACCCATTTATCACTGGCACTGATGAAGCTTTTGCCAATTTTACTACATCTTCATGATTATAAACTCTAGCCATTATAGCATCAACGTATCTCGATAAGGTTCTGCCAGTATCTTCTATGGTCTCTCCACGACCTAACTGCAGTTCACTAATGCTAAGGTTGACAGCATGCCCACCAAGTTGAAGCATGGCAACCTCAAAGCTAACTCTAGTCCTTGTGCTGGGTTTTTGAAAGATCATGGCAAGAACTTTGTCCATCAGTAATTTTCTGAAAATGCGTTGCTTTGCCTCTTTCTTCAATACTGTTGCTAGATCTAGGATTTTATCGATTTCTTCCGAGTTTAATTCCATTAGTGAAAGAATAGACTTACCCTTCATCAAGATTTTGTTCACTTCTCTTCAAATAAGGATGAGACGAAAGAATCAACGTTAAATGCAACTAAATCATCATAGCTCTGACCAGTACCAAGGTAAATTATCGGCTTCCCAGTTACATATGCAATAGATAGAGCAGCCCCTCCTTTGACATCAGCGTCGGTCTTAGTCAAGATTGCAGCATCAAAATTGGTGAATTCCTGAAATTCTTTAGCTTGAGATACAGCATCATTTCCAGCTAGTGCATCACCAACAAATATCTTCAAGTCTGGGTTAACGACTCTCGTTATCTTAGCCATTTCCTCCATCAAATTCTTGCTCGTCTGCATCCTCCCTGCAGTGTCTATAAGAACAACGTCTATCTTTCTTGATTTTGCGTGTAATACAGCATCTCGAGCAACAGCAGCAGGGTCTGCACCATACTTTTGTGATATGACTTTTACTGATAATCTGTTTGCATGTTCTGTGAGTTGCTCTATGGCTCCAGCACGATGCGTATCTGAGCATGCTAAAATCACTGAAAACCCTGACTTTTTCAAAATATTTGCAGATTTAGCTATAGTTGTGGTCTTTCCAGTCCCATTCACTCCCAAAAACAGAATTATGAAAGGTTCTCCCAGCGCATTTTTCTTTTTTATCATGTCAAGCATATCGAATTGCTTCGCTCCTGAAAAGATTTCTTTGACCACATTCATTAAGCGTTCTTTAATGTAATCTGAAGAATTCATAGAGCGTTGAATTTTAGTACCGACTATTTCGCCCTTCAACCTTGATGTCAATTCTTCAACTACCTCGTAAGCCACGTCGCTCTCCATCAAAGCAACTTTGAAATCCCAAAGCAGTTTATCAACTTCCTTCTCATCAAGAGTACGCTCTGTAATGGCTTTGCTCAAAGCCTTTAAGGCAGAACGAAGCTTATCGAACATGGCTTTTCACTTCAAGTTAACATAAAGCTATCAGCTAACTATTGAGTCTTTTTCTGCTTCTCTAATATACTACTTATGATTGCTCTGTTGGATTCTATCCTTTTTGCCAGCTCTGCCTTCTGTCCCTCAAGGTTTGATATAGCGTTCTCAAGTTCTTTTATCCTCTCCTCCAAAAAACTTACGGCACCATCTTTTGTCTTCTCTATCATAACATCAGCGCCTATGCTCACCAAGAGCTTGTCAGGAGGTTTTGCAGATACTTCTATGAAAACTCCTCCCCCTATCGGAACAAGTACATCGGAAGTCTCATTACTTGGAAAGCTTCTTATGGCCTCTAGAGCCGCTCTACTCTCTACTATAGCTCTAGCCAGGAGGGATTCACGCGTATTTATCTCGCCAAAGTAGCCTTCTAGCATCCTTAACTCCATGGCCAATGATTGAATTCTTTCTTGATCGCTCACTTAACATCTACCAATTCAAATATTGGCTGGAATTTAAGAATATAGTTTTCTTGATTAGACCTTAAGAATTCTGCTTAATATTAATAGCTCAGGACCATTAGTAAGGCTTCCTACAACAGCGTTCCTAGAATTCGCTATTATGCCTGAAGCTACGTAGGGCACGCCATTATTTACTGTTGATGGTTCTACATCAACCTTAAGAAAATCATGAATTTTCTTCACTTCAGCCTCTGAGGCACGAGGATGAACGACTACGCCCGAATCTGTTGCCACAGCCATAGAACCTATTTGATAGTATGATGCTATGCTCATAATTTCAACTGGAGTGTCTAAAACATCGGCTATGATCTTCACTGCTTGATTGGGCAAAATTTCTGAGACTAGAGCACCATGATCGTTGGCAACGACTAAATTCCCCACAGACGTGTACTTTGTTGGTAATCTTTCCACTGGTAAGCCTGTCTCTTTTTTTATTTCCCTTATCTCTTCATCCTCTGTCAGCCTAGAGACTATTATTCCCTTGTTATTCATGGCAACAAGAGGCCCTATCAACCTTAAGCCACTTATAGATGCTCTAATAGGCTCTACTCCTAAAAGAGAAGATAGCTTAGAAGCTTTCGTACTGGCTAACCCTCTTGGGATTAGTAGAAACTTGTCATTACACTTAGTGAACATCCCAATATTTGGACTTCTATAAATATCTAAAAGGTAGATCCCCAGTCGTTAACAGCCCCCACTCAATTTTTACCCGTGTATAGATCAGCATTTATCCTTTTTCATTTTTGTTTGACAGAAACGGGCAAGGCTTTTATGATAATAAGAATCATCAAAATTTAGAATATAGAACCATTTGCCATAACATTTATAATCTGGCAACCCTTATTTATCTTGATTTTTCTTTAATTTAGGCGATCACATGAAAGCAGTAGTTTTGGCTGGAGGTTATGGGACAAGACTTTGGCCCCTGACTTTAACCAGACCAAAACCTATGCTATTGTTAGGTAATAAACCTGCCCTTCATCACATAATAGAATATTTATTAAATCATGGCTTTGATGAGATAATCATCACTGCGAATTATTTGCGTAATTCTATAATGGATTATTTTAAGAGATACTCAGAGCTTGATGTAAAATTGATCTATTCTGATGAATATTCACCTTTAGGGACTGCTGGCTCAGTAAAGAATGTGGCAAACTATCTGGATGACACTTTTGCTGTAATTCAGGGCGATAATATAACAGATATAGATCTAACGAAAATGTTAGAATTTCACAAAAAGAAAGGAGGAGATGCTACGATAGCGTTGAAAGAAGTTGAAAAACCTTATCTCTTTGGTATAGTTAAGACGAATTCTGAAGAACAGATTCTACTTTTTAAAGAAAAACCAAAGGCTAGCGAATGCTTTAGCAATATGATCAATACAGGCATCTATATGCTTGAGCCTAAAATCCTAGACTATATACCAAGTGGCATAGAGTTTGATTTTGCTAAGGATCTATTTCCTCAACTCTTGAGCAGTAACAAAAAGATATACGGATTCAAAGCTGAAGGCTTTTGGGTTGACATAGGTACTCCTGAGGGATATTTAGAGGCTTCAAACTGGCTTTTGAGCAGATTAGAGGGAAGAAGTATCTCAGGTGCAGAAGTTAAAGATGCCATTATCAAAGGTCCTTTGGTGATTGGTAAAGATTCAAAAGTCGATGATAATGCTATGATTTATGGTCCAGCAGTAATTGGAGATAGATGTCATATCAAAAGTGGTGCCATAATTGATTCTTACACTACGATTGAATCAGATGTTGAAGTATCAGCCAATACGAGCGTTAGAAAGTCTATAATTTATAAGGATACCTTCGTAGGCCCCTATTCTTTGCTCGATGGCTGTATAATAGCTGAAGGTTGTAATATAGGCCTTGGTGTAAAAATTGGTGATAAATCTATAGTAGGCGCAGGATGTAAGATTGGTCATTTAACCAATATTCAAAATGGATCAAAAATCTGGCCCAGTATTAAAGTCAGGCCTAACTCTGTTGTGGAAGGATTCGTAAGGCATCTTGAACAAATCCATCATTCCGAGATTAGTCTTGAAAAGATTATCAGCGAAACTAAGATCGTAGATAAGGAAATTGCTAGAAGAATTCTTGAAAGATTACCGCCAGAGAAAGCCTTCTACTTCTTCAAGGGGATAGGCGATTACATAGGTCAAGTGGCTAATTCTCTTGATGAATTCTGCAATTTGCTCAATGTAGTAACCATTGATTCCATAGAGTTTCATGTGAAAAGGAATGATTTTGAGAATTGGATCAAATTTATAGGAGACTTAGAGCTTGCGAGCTGTATCAAAAAATCTGGAGAAAAGAATCTTAGAGGCGAAGCCCTTAGGAAAGAGATTCATGATCTTGTAGAAAAGCGCTGTAGAGAACTCCACAAAGTTATTGACCAATAATTTAATATTCGTAGGATTCTCCGATGTGCGTATAGTGGAGATTAATGATAAACGCCGACACGTTGTTGCTATTTCTTCTTGTCTTTACAAGCTTACCTGTCTTGGCTATTTCTTATAATTACCTCATACTGATAACGGCATCATTCAAGTACAATTCAAAGATCAAGAAAATAATGGAAAGTTCAAAAGGACCAATTAACCCCCCAAAAGTCACAATAATCGTTTCTTCTTTCAATGAACGCTATGTAATCGAGAATGGCTTAAACGCTGCTACATCGATAGATTACCCAAAGGATAAATTGCAGATAATAGTGGCAGATGATTCGACGGATGAAACATATGAAATTGCCAAGAAAAAAGTAAGTGAATTCTTGAACAAAGGATACGACATTCAGATCATTCATAGGGAAAAAAGAGATGGATTCAAGGCAGGTGCTTTAAACAACGCTCGAAAGTTTGCAAAAGGCGATTATATTCTCATAATGGATGCAGATTCTATCCCTCCAAAAGATATATTGTTAAAATCTCTCCCTCTCATGAAGGAAGGACTTGCATTCGTATCCTTTAAAATAGGCCATGTTAACAGAGATTACAGTTGGGTATCCAAGGCTTGCGCATTATTAGTAGATATGTATGAGACTCTAGAAAGGGCTGCAAGGACCATTTTGAAAATACCTTTTGGCCTTAGTGGTGCATGCTCCTTGATTCGCAAAGATTACTTGGAGCAAGTTGGAGGATGGTCTCCAGATGTTTTGGTCGACGATATGGATATATCATGTAAATTCTTTTTGAATGGAAAAAATGGTCTTTTTATTAAAGATATAATCGTTCCAGGAGAAGACCCTCCTCTTCTTGAATCATGGAAGAGACAGACTGCCCGTAACGCTGAAGGTGTAAGTCAATGTCTAAGAAAATACTTCTCAAAAATTTGGCGTAGCAGAATTGGCATCATCTCAAAGATTGAGTTTATCCTTCTTTTGATCTGGCCATTTGCCAGCATAGGATGGCTTACGACTACATTCGTTGCTGCGTTAGGTTTATTGTTCAAATTCGAAGTTGCACCCAGTCTATTCCAAAATCCTGTATATGTAATTGTAGTGATGACCCCGCTCATCATAGTATCTTTAACTCCATTGTATGTGCTAAGACTATATGGCCAAGGTATTAGAAAGAACCTTCTAACAGTTATCCTAATGTATTATTATCAACTGAGCATGGCTATCGCGAACTCGATAAGCTGTATCAAAGGTATATTTGGGCTAAAGTTTGAGTTCTTCAGAACGCCGAAGTACGGTCTTAAAGGTAACGAAGGAAAATGGAAGGGAAGATATAGGATTAGCATGAGTAAACTTTCATATGTAGAACTTTTGGTCGCTTTAGCATTAGGAGCCTTGAGTATATTGGCCTTTCTGGATTCGTCATACTTTTTAGGGCTTAACTTGTTCGCCTTCTCTGTAATAACGCTTTGGTCCTTATTTATGAGATAAAGGATCAATTTCACCTTTGGCAAAACTTAAAAGAGCTATTTTATTTGATGAATTTATGAAATCTATGCAGGTTAGTTATTCACAGTGGAGGTGCACAGTCTGTGGTTATGTCTATGATGAAGAAAAGGAAGGAGTAAAATTCGAGGATTTGCCTAATGATTGGGTATGCCCTGTCTGTGGTGCCCCTAAATCTGCCTTCGAATTGATTGGTAAGATCGAACGTAAAGTTCCTTCTAGGTATACTGTTGCAGATAAAGTAATCGAGCAACTTGTGGCAGTTGGCGTAAAATACATCTATGGCATTCCTGGAGATTCTAATCTGCCTTTGATAGAAGCCATTCGAAAGAACAATGCAATGAAATTCATCCTTACAAGGCATGAAGAGACGGCGGCATTCATGGCATCAGCCCATGCCAAAATTACAGATGAACTTGGTGTTTGTTTATCCATAGCAGGACCAGGAACAACGAATTTGATCACAGGCTTGATGGATGCAGCCACAGACGGTGCACCAGTTTTGGCTCTAACTGGACAAATAGCCCAAGTCTATCTTGGCAGTGAAGCTTTTCAAGAGATAGATCAGATAGAGCTTTACCGCCCTTTCACTGTCTTCAGCGAAACTATAGCCAAAGCACCCCAAGCGATAGTGCTTACAACTCTAGCAATAAAGAACGCTTACTGGAAGATGGGTGTTGCCCATCTAAGTACTCCAACAGATGTTCTAGCTGAACAAGCAGAGATGATTGAGACATGGCCCCCTGAAAAGCGCATCTTCAGACAAAACCTGATTCCAGATGAAGAGCAGATCAAAAAGGCTGCTGAACTCATAGACAAAAGCAGAAGACCAGTCATACTTGCTGGATGGGGAATAAGAAGAGGGAGTAAAGAATTGTTAGAGTTTGCTGAGAAGATTTCTGCACCAATAGCTACAACGTCAAGGGCAAAAGGGATGATAAACGAAAGGCATGATCTAGCCTTAGGAGTTCTAGGTTCTTTAGGAACAAAGCATGCTAAGGAAGCTGTAAAAAATGCTGACTTGATGATCATCTTAGGCTCAGCCTTTAGGCATAGAAACCTAGTTCCCTATGTTCCAATAATTCAAGTCGATATTAATAGCGTAAGGATAGGTAGGAACTTCCCTGTGGACATTGGCATAGTAGGCGATGCAAAATTCGTGGCTAAGTTGCTGACAGAAAAAGTATCGAAAAAGGAACCTGATAAGGAGTTTTTTGGTAAGATCAAGGAGATGAGAAAGGATTACTTCAAAGAGATAGAGGAGGATTCTAAGGATATGAGTATACCCATAAGCCCAGGCTTTTTGGTGCAAACCATAAAAAGGCATGCGAAAAGAGATTCTTTGATCTGTGTCGATGTTGGAGACCACACACTTATTGGTTCTACAAAAAGTATGTATGTGAAGGAGAAGAAACCTTGATATCATCGAACATAGCGAGCATGGCTTTTGCTCTTCCTGCTTCCCTTGCGGCTCAACTGGACTTCCCAGATAGGCAGATCATATGTGTAACAGGGGATGGAGGTTTTGCCATGCTTATGGGTGATTTTACAACAGCCGTCCAGAACGATCTACCAATAAAAGTGATAATCTTCAATGACAGTAAGCTGAAGAACATAAGAAAGGAGCAAAGCATGTATGGTTTTCCTGAGTTTGCCACAAATCTAACTAATCCTAACTTCGCTGACTTTGCTAAGTCCTGTGGTGGTGATGGCTACAGAGTTGATAAGCCTGAAGAATTAGACTCTGCCTTAGAAAAAGCCTTTTCATCGAAAAAGCCTGCCATAGTCGATGTAATTATAGACCCTGTCAAAATCTCGCCTATGATGACCTAAGGAGGAAAAGCCTTCAAAGCCTCTTCCCTTAGTTTAAGAAGATGACTGTTTGACAAGGATTTTTCTCTTTTCATGATCTTGTGTATGCTCTCCAAGATGAACAAAGCGACATCATGCCTGTGTATCCAAACACAACTTCCACAGCCCCACACAAGCTTACCACTTAGCATTCCTATGGTTAGACCGCCTCCAGTTCTACCATCTTGGCAAGGATAAAAGGGGCAAAAGCACCAAGTGCAATCCTGACCTTCAAAATGGCAAGGATAGTATTCACAGTCTTTCTTCTCGCCTAGAAGCTTATCGTTCTTGATTTCCTCCTCAACTTGAACATCCATTATAGCCAATGAGTAATACACCTATGTTTTGATATAAACTATGCTCTTCCGACTATAATTCATTAGCATTATATAGCCTTTTAGGATTCGCTAAAGTTTAAACACCACCTTTGATCTAACAATTAAGGTGATGACTTGCAACCTGCTATTCCAAAAGGAAAAGCTATAGGGTTCAAGCCCTTGATAGAAGAATGGAGCTATTACTCTCTTGACGATGGCAACATACTAGGGGTCAAAGTCGTAGTCTCGAAGGTCATAAAAACCGAGCAATTCGATGCAACAGGATTACCAGTCTATGTCTTTCATTCTACAAACGTTGTCCAAGTGCTCACACAAGACGAGTACAAAGCAATGGTAAAGCTTCAAAAGTGAGATAGGATCATTCCTCTTTTGGGAGAGAGATCGTAACTATCCCTTCTTCATCCTTTACCATCTTTACTGTTATCCTTCTTGGAGGGGTTCTGATCCCCCTCTCCCATATCTTCCTGTTCAACTCTGAAGATAGTTTTATTTCCGATGATTTCATATGCTTCATGGCAAATTCTTTTATGATGTTTATCGCTCTTTTTGCCCTTCTCTGCCTAGGCGATATTATCACTTTCTTTAGGGGAATGGTGTAAATCCTTTCTCGAGTCACTTCTTTCTCTGCCAATTACATATCACACCTTGAGCTTCTTTCTTCTCCACATCCTTCTTTTTGGATTCGTTCTCACCTTTCTCTTTGTTCTTATAATCACCCAAGCGGGTACAGGAGAATTTTGTTTTGTTTTCTTTACCAACCTTTTCTTTAGTCCAGAAGGTTTTATAGAGCCCAATTCTATCACTATACCCATCTTATCTTGAATTCTTTTCTAGGCTTCTGAATAGCCAGCAACAATTGCTTAAATTCTTCATCGTTAAGGGGATTTCTAATCTTTCCAGAAGAAGCAAGTTGAATAATATACTCCTCTATAATGCTTGCCAATTCTGGCTTTACTATCTTTATATTGTTCAATCTCTGACGGGCCTCTGATGTAAGCAAGACCTTTAACAACCTATCCTTTATAATTTGCTTCTTTGCCTCTTCAATGCGAGCTTCATCCTGGCTTCCGGTGCCTTCAGCCATTTTCACCACCTTATGAATACCTTGCCAAAGAAGGATTTGTCTTGACAAGCTCCTCGAATATTTCTGTGCTGAGCCTATCCAACAATGCTCTGCCCTGACCTGTCAGAATTCTGCCCCTTTTGTTCAACTTTGTAACTAAGCCTGATGCTTCTAATTGCTGTATAGCCTTTCTTACGGCTGCGCCTCCAGCATCTCTATGATGGGCTAGGGAGTATCCAACCCTCTTTCTCCCACCATACATTGTCCTCAAATCGCTAATTCCGATGGGGCCATGGAGATAGATCTTGCGTAGTAATGAGGCACAGCGCATATACCACCAATCCCTATCTTGAGGGATTCTTTCTGCATGAGAGCCAGTCTTCACATAAATAGCCCACGCTGGAGCCGAGACTTGAGGATACTTTTTCCTCAACTCTTCAGCCAACCTCTTTATCAGTAAATCCTGAGGAACATCATGAACAGTTACCATTTTTATCTTAACACCACAGATTTTTAATTGGTTTTAAGCCTTTTGTAATTTATCTTCGTCATTAGATATATTTAGGTTTTGATCAGATATCTTTCGTTCATTAATTATTTTTCTATAAACATGACCGCATTCTAGGCATTTTATTCTTATCGCTTTTGGCCTGCTCTCAACCCTTACAAGAGCGTTTAAACCTGGGACTATGAACTTTTTACATCCCTTGCAGAAGAGTTGCCTTTTTTCGTATGGTAGCCTTATGTTGAACTTCATGCAAATTCTTCTTGCAATAGATGCTTGCCTTTGTGCCAATTTCATATTATCTCTAGCATTCTTCAGAGCGTTTTCTAGCAATATGTCTATTCTTTGCATGGCAAGGTCTTTTATACGTGAGGGCAAACCCTTCAAAATATAAAAGAGGGGTTTGATAAAAGATTGACTTTGCAAATTAAAAAATCGCTCATAATGATCCTTGCTGAATCTGCCTTAGAATTGATTCCTAATGAAGTTTGGAAGCATCCATCAGTGGTTAAGCATGCATCATCAAAAGGAAAGAAAGTTAGCGAAATATTGCTGGATAGAAGTTATCATCATTCAGCCATGTTAAAGCTAAAGGATGCTGATAAAAGAGGAAGGCCAGACATAGTTCATTTCTCTCTTCTTGAAGCAACTTCTTCTCCCCTTTACATGAGAGGTTTGATGGAAATCTATGTCCATACCATTGCTGATGAAGTAATTAAACTAGGAAAATATGTTAGACTGCCAAAGACTTACTTTAGGTTCGAAGGGTTAATGGAAAAGTTGTTCAAGGAAAGAAAGATACTATCATCAGATAATGAAACCTTACTCGAAATGAAAGAACGATCCTTTAAAGAGCTTATATCTGAAATAAAGCCTTCTATTACTATAGGTTTATCAAGATTAGGAGAAAGGAATAACTTTGAAAGAGTTGCAAAAGAATTGTCAAAGTATGATAAGCCCGTGTTTGTTGTTGGAGGCTTCCCTAGAGGCCATTTCTCTCAAAGCATAACATCAAATTTCGATAAATTATACTCTTGCCATGAGTTGCCCCTTGAAGCCCATGTAGTAATAGCGAGAATTGTTTACGAGTTTGAGAAGCAATTAGACGATATAAAATAAAATTAAATTTTTCATCCTTTGAAAATACTTGCCAGCCTCCCCTTATGGCAAGTTTAAAAAGGTCAGAACATCGTTTCAAATTATGGGATATGATGATATAAAGGTGGCTGGAGCACTTCTATTTGTTGGCACTGTTCAGTTTATTCTAGGATTAGTCATAGCAGAAGTGTTGTTCCCAAATTATAACGTTTCAACGAATTTCATAAGCGACCTAGGAGTTGGACCTACTTCTCTTATCTTTAACCCATCAGTGATCTTGTTTGGCTTATCTTTGGTAATCAGTGCCTACTTTATTCAACGTGCGTTCGGTTCTAGGCTCGTATCTGTCCTTTTTACCCTAGCTGGTCTCGGTGCCATGGGAGTGGGATTCTTCCCCGAGACTATGGGAATGATGCACGTTATCTCCGCCTTTACTGCTTTCAGTTTCGGTGGGCTATCAGCCATAGTATCTTACAAAATACAGAAACCACCTCTCTCTTACTTTTCTGTTCTATTAGGAGTTATGTCACTTGTGGCGCTCACCATTTATGGTTCAGGCACTTTTCTGGGTTTAGGCAAGGGAGGAATGGAGCGTATGATAGTTTACCCTACGCTACTCTGGGCAGTTGGCTTCGGCGGTCATCTAAATGGTTATTCCATGAACAAAGTTAAAATTAAGAAAACATAACCATCTTCTTGGTTGAGCAAGGAGAAGTCACTGTTCTAAGCACTTTAGCTTTCTTTCTCTTTTCTGCTCTATACCTTTCTATCTCTTTCTGTATAATTCCTTTATCTCCTTCTCTATTAAGAATCACAACATTTTAAAGCAATATAAGATTAATAATCTTGAAGGAAGTTGGCCAAGAAGAGGAAGAGCAGAGGAAGGGCAAAAGGCGGTAAAGGAAGGTCGGATTATGTTCAATGTAGTAACTGTGGAACATTGGTACCAAGAGACAAAGCCAAAAAGTTCACCTCAAGAGTTAGCCTAGTAGATCCATCTTTGGCGAAAGAGCTTAAGGCTGCTGGAACGTATATAGCTGCACCAAAGACTGTTAAGTACTATTGTGTATCATGCGCTGTTCATTATGGCTTAGTAAAAGTAAGGGCAAGAGATGAGCGCAGGCTATATTGAGAATCATTAGATATTCATTGAATTTTTACCTTCACTCACCGCTAATTTCCGATATGAAATTTTTTTCTGATGCTATATAGTAAACCAGATATAAATCGATAGGTAAAGCACTATAAGGCTGAAGATAAATGAATGAGTCAAATTGACTCCTTTAGATATATTCAGCCCTCCCGCAAGAAGTATAGCACTCCAAATCTGCATAGGAATAAGGACGATATTTGAAAATTGAAGGTTTGAGAGATATGAATAGATATGTAAGGGAATGAAACTTAAGGCTATAGTGGCAAAAAGCTCCAATTCGCCTCCAATCCTTGTTTCTGTGGTAATTAATGAGAATAATTCAGCGAGTATGAAAGTCAATAGCCATCCTGTGACGAGTGTAGATATTACTGGGTTTATGATTCCTTTACTTGGCACTGAGAGTAGAAACTGGTTTGAACGCGAATATAGGTTTGCGATTGAACCAAATGCCAAGGCTAGAATAGTTACAATTATACAAACCCCCTTTGAGTAGGTTACGCGCTTGAAGATTGGTGCAAGTGTGATAATAGAAAGAGATTTTAGGGCAAGATTGGTTTTCTCTTTTATCAAAGGCTTCATACCTAGTTTCTCTAGCAAACGCTTACCTTTCTCAGTTAATGTATATCTCCTATCAGCATCTCTGGCCACGAAATCTTTCAAATAGTAGAGATGGTAGTAGATAGAGCCAGTGCTTAATCCTGTCTCACGTTTTATCTCTGTGAAGCTTACGCTCCCCTTCTCCCCTATTATTTCTAGGATTCTAACCCTTGCGGGGCTATTTGTTATGTCGGAGAGCTTATCAGCCTTCAATGGTGCTCTTTCTTTAAAGAGGTTTTAATGCAAAAGTATTTATCTTATATGATATACGACCCATTTTAGACAGGTTAAGATTCTTTGCCCGAATTTAAATATAGCTTCACAGGTTACGACCCACTTACGCAAGTCAGAGCGAGTGGGAGAGAGGTAGATGTCTCCCCAAAGGCGGCTAGAGAAGTCTGCGCCCTTATAAAGGGCATGAATATATCTAAGGCTAAGAAGTTCTTAGAAGACGTGATAAACAAGAAGCAAGCAGTGCCTTTTAGAAGGTATAAGAAAGAAGTACCACATAAAAGTTCTCAATTCAGATTTCATGCTGGAGGTTACCCAGTAAAGGCTGCACAAGAAATCCTTAAGGTCGTCAAGAATCTTGAAGCGAATGCAGAGTTTAAAGGACTGGATACTGAGAGGATGGTCATAGTACACGCCGCAGTCATGAAAGGAATGAAGGTTAAAAGATACACGCCTAGAGCTTTTGGTCGTTCTTCACCAAAATTCAATACTTTAGTACACATAGAGATAGTAGGAAAGGAGGTTGCATGATGTCAGCCATTAAAAATATTATGAAGAATTATGCAAAAAGTGCTGAACTTGATGAATTTCTACAGAAGGAGTTGGCTGATGCAGGATATGGGGGAGTAGACGTTTTTAAGACACCTATAGGGACAAGAATAACCATCTTTGTAACAAGACCTGGCTTGGTTATAGGAAGGCGTGGCATGGGAATTAGAGACCTTACATCCATGATAGAAAAAAAGTTTGGTTTGCCGAACCCTCAAATCTCAGTCTTAGAATTAGAAGTCCCAGAGCTTAACCCCATGGTCATGGCCAACAGAATAGCCCAGAACATTGTGAGAGGTGGAGCCTTTAGAAGAGCTGCCCTTTGGGCTTTGAATTCTATAATGAACGCTGGCGCCATGGGTGCTGAGATAATAATTTCTGGGAAGTTGAGAAGCGAAAGAGCGCATTATGAAAAGTATAGAGCAGGGGTAGTTCCTAAGAGTGGAGATCCTGCATTGAAGGCTGTAAGGGAGGCTTCGGGTCATGTACTGCTTAAGATGGGGCTCTATGGGATAAAAGTAAGAATCGCCTTAAAGGATGCTATACCTCCCGAAGTTGAGATCATAGAAAAGAAGCCTGAAGAGAGTATTCAAAAGGAGGGAGAAGGTGTTGCCGAAACTAAAGAGTGATGAGTTAAGAAAATTGAAGGATGAGGAGCTTCAAGAAAAGCTATTTGAGCTAAGGGCTGAGTTGGTCAAGTTAAAGAGTGCAGCGAAAAGAGGTACTTTAAGGAAGGAGACTGGAAAGATTCGAGCTATAAGAAGATCAATAGCAAGAATCATTACACTAATAAATGAAAGAAAGTAAAAATTTTCATATTAAAAATTGTTCATGAAGCAAGGGTAAAAATTTCAATGATATGTATAGGAAATTTACCTTGATGCCATGGCTATTCTTTCTTGTTCGTTCTTCTTCTTTACTGCATAGCTGTTTACATCCCCATTTGCAGCCATTATTATCTCATCTGCCAAGGCCTCTTCTATGGTCTTTGGACTAGAAAAGCTAGCTTCTCTTGCTCCTTCTGTAATGAACCTTAAAGCAAGATCAAGCCTTCTTAAGGGAGATATATCTACTGAAAGATGATAGACTACACCACCATAGCTTATCCTAGTCGTATCTTCGTTGGGAGATGCATTTTCAATAGCGCGAATAAGATACTCTACAGGGTTACCGCCAGTCTTTAAGTGAATTATGTCGAAGGCTGTCTTGACTATGTTTATGGCTCTTGCCTTTTTTCCTCCCATCCTACCTGTATTCTTGGCATATTTTTTACCGAAGTGCATTAAATTGTTAACGAGGCGCTCTACCACGTTCACTTCAGCCTTTGCAAATCTATGATGCTCATGCCTTCCCATGGATGTTGGCACAATCATAGGCTTAAGAGAGATTACTCTCTCTAAGCCCTTGTCCTTAACCTTAACTTCACTCATATCCCATTTTCTGAATAGTAATAGCTTCTCTTCAGCCATGATCTCATCTCCTAGGTTTTTCTTTTTTGCCTAAAATTATATCTAGTGATAATCTTTTTATAAAAAGCTTTTCCTAAGAGTGTATGATAAAAATGCGTGAGCGAATTACGAAAGAAGAAATAATAGAGCTTAAGAAGAATCCTTTCATTCAACAATGGCTTAACTATGTTTCTCAAGGCTCTACAGGAAGTGAGAGAACAGAAGAGAATTATCTTAGAGGCTTCGCTGAGTGGCAAAGATTCGCCAAGCTTAAGGGTTATCCTATCGAGCCTAATAGCATTATCCATCATGCCAAGCAAGACCTTAAAGCATTAGACTTCAAGATAGCGGAGTTTTTAAAGTTTCTGGAGCAAAGGATGGCAAGAAGTAGCGCTGTAGCTGTCTCAGATGCCATAAGGTCTTTCCTTACTGCTTATGGCTTCAAACTTCCTTCAAAGTATCCAAGAACATGGAGAGCAAAAGAGCCCAGGATACCAACAAAGGATGAAATAAAGAAATTCATGGAATTTGGTAATTTGAGGCTTAAGGCTCAAGTATTATTCATAAGAGATTCTGGGCTATCAAAACAAGACTTGGCAAATTTAAGGTATGGAGATATAAGAGAAGGTATAGAAGCTGGTAAAGATTTCATTCATCTAAGGTTGATGAGAGAGAAGGAAAAGACATGGTTCGATACGTTCATCGGTCCTGAAGCTGTAAATGCTTTAAGGAACTATCTCTCAATAAGAAAGAGTGGAACAGAAAAGATCCCTCCTGAAGATCTTAATGATGAAAGCCCTCTATGGAGAAGGCAGACTAAAGAAGTATCAGCTCAAACTGATGATGAGATTGAATGCGAATTCGTAAGGTGTGCAAGAAGGTCTGGGCTTTTAGGTAAGGTTTCCCCTCATCTCATAAGGAAATACTTCAATACAACTATGAAATTAGCAGGGGTGAACGATTCTCTTGTCGAATACTGGATGGGGCACACACTCCCACGTGTGAAATCTGCTTATTTAGTCCCTTCGATTGATGAGCAAATGAAAATCTATCAAAGAGCGTATTTGAAACTAAGCTTTCAAGAGCAGATAGTCGATAGTGAGGAGTTAAGAAAGAAACAAGTTCTTGATACAGTCAAGTTGCTTGGCTTCTCAGAGGATAAGATAAAGAGGGTTGAAGAGGCATTAGCCAAATATAAGACTGTAGATGAGGCTATGAACGAAATAAGAAAGCTAAGCTTAGAATCTTATAAGCATAAGCATTCGAATAATGATCCAAAGAAAGTCATTAAAGAGGATGAATTAGAGAATTATATTAATGAAGGATGGGATGTTCAGACAGTATTGCCAAGTGGTAGAATATTAATAAAATTGAATTCATCTTAACATTCGGTTTTTATGTTAAAAACAAACGCATTTTTGCCTTAAACCGTAGCGCCCAATTTTTCAATGTTAGTAATAGCTTGAATAACAGCAGAATAGATAGGTTCACCGTAGCTATTATATTTGTTATATCTAAACACCTTAGTGACAACAGGTTTTACAAGAACCCTGAAACCCTCGGTCGTCATATACATTTGCCATTTTTCTTCTTGAGGTTCGAACTTTACTTCTTCGCCTACATCCCTACGGTGGGTCCCATGGCTCCCTTGAAGGCTCTCTTTTTAGACTCTGTGGCACAATTGCTGCTACTGCGTTAATAGAGTCGATGCTTATACTAGCAGGGTAGCCTTGAGCTGTCGATTCTGCCGACCTCAGTATCTTCTTTACTACGATTTTTACCTTAAGAATTGTTCCATCATGGAGTAAATATCGGCTGAAGTCCTCATTCATCACAGCAAAATCCATCTCAATCATAGGTAGGGTTTGAAATGTCATTTTGTTCACCACTCCTCTAAAAATTCTTCTCTGCTAATACCAGCCTCCTCTAATATTGCCAAAAGAGTTCCCCTATCTAACTCGTTATGTAATGTACTGTAACTCGACGGTCTTTAGATTTAAGGACTACATGACTACCTTTCTGACGAACAGGAAAGAATCCTTTTTTCTTCAAATATTTTATCAGCTCCACTCCTGATACAACAGGAAGTCTAGACAACTCATCTTTCTTCCCATGTAATCATGAACTCTGGTATTTCCTTCCCTTCATAAATATCCTCTAATATGGCTGAAATTGCTTCTATAATATTCTTAAGGGCCTCTTCTCTATTCTTCCCTTGGGAAATAGCACCTTTAACATCAAGACACTTTGCAACTATCCAACCGTCTTGGCCTTTTTCAAGTAGCACTCGATAGGTTACTCTTTGCCTAATTGGTGGCAACTCGACACTGAAGCTGGAGTAGTGGGGTCTTGATGTTGTGGATTCTTCAGTCATATATGATAAAGACATCGTACTTACATCTATTACAGATGTATTAAAATCTTTATGTATCTAGCGTAAAAAAATCAAATTGCTTCAAAACTTAAATTCTGTAGTTCTAATCTATTCCATGCTTGCCTTTAAGAAGAGGGGAGATGGCTGATCGGAGAGATAAAATAGGAAAAAGTATCAAGTAAGGGTTTATTATTTAAGATAACTTCAAGGAAAATTCTTTGATAATTTTTAAATAAAGCATTAATCTTCCTTATTTTTTGAAAATAAGTTCAATGTGTAAAATAGCTCCTTATTAATAAGCCTTAAAGGCTCCATTCAACTTCCAAAGTTATATCTCCACGAAGCATTTGCCTCTATCACGTTCATACTCGCCTGATTCTATTTTTACTCATTAACCACTAAAAAGGTGGAAATAGCCCATACTTACCGTCCCTGTAAGTTTTAAGCATCAAACTAAGAGTCCAATAAAGGGGACCGCTAGGTCCATCGAAGTCTGATTGAACTTTCCTTTTCCAATCCCTCAGTTTTCTAGGCAATAACTCATAAACCTTTTTCTTAACCCTTAAAGCATAATTGACTTCCTCCGCTACGCCTGGAGTGACTAGGCTTGTCTTTTCAGCAATTAAGTGTTGCAGTCTAATGAGTATATCCTTGATATCATCCCTTAAATGGCTCTTAAAATGCCCATCAAGCTTAAGCCTTACAAGTTTGGGATTCAAAGCTATTATCTGAGAATCCCTCGCGACTTAGTGGATTTTCTTGACATAACAAAGGACAGCGAGTTTGGCCTGCTTCTCAAACAATTAGAGAATGGAAGATCTGCGCTCATATATTATTACACAGGCCCTTTGAATGAAGAGCAAAAAATCTTAAGATGTTCATTGATCTAAATGCTATCAAAATATTGATAGTAATTTCTTACAGGGTTAGCCTTCCGCCTTCTATTAATTAAATTAAGATATCATAATATCCTAGTATTTTGTGCTTTAAACACGATTGTTTTTACGTCATTTAATACTGCACTTGTATTATTAAATGGAAAAAATTATGGAAAATTAAGGCTATAGATGAACTTGCAAATAGAACGTATTAGGACCAGGATTTGAAACCGCGGCTTATAGTTCTATCTTATTAAATACCCCGCTTAGTTTCTCGAATTTTTGCACCATTTCCCTAAACTTCTCAATCCAGCTCTTGCTGTGCTTTATCCATGTCTTAAATCCCTTGAAATCGAGCTTTAGTTTGAGTCTTTAATAAGGTGATTAGCGAATATGCGTTTCTTAACAATCTGGATAGTGATCTGCTTAGAATTGTCAATGATTCTAAGGCTCGTAATGGTAGAGTCATTTGCAAGATCTTGTAATTCAGCTTTTAATTCTTTGATGCAGAAACTGATGGCTACAACAGTCTTATGAAGCTCATTAGAGCGATTGCGATCTTCATGTGAATCAGTCTTTTGAGCAATCGAATTCCTGCTATCAAGATTAATCTTGCCTGACAAGATTCCTGATTTGACAAAATCCGAAAGGTTGTTGTAACCCATGCCCTTCAATATGCTATCAAGCTTGATGAAGTCCTCTTCAGTTAGGCTCAAACCTATCTTTTTCCAGATCAAGTTGCTATCAAAAATAAAAAGTATACTATCGAGAAGATTTAGCAACTGGCTAGAGTATTGCTAATTCTCCATGAACTAGTTCCGCAAAAAGAGTTTTGAATCGAATTATAGTATGAAAGTCAGTTCTTGTTAAGATAGGGGGGTTATCGTTTTTGACACCCCCTCCCCCCTCCCTTCAACGCGGCCTGGAACCTTTCATGCCATTCTTTGTATTTCTGTAGGATAGGGGGAGAAACTTTGGCTCATATCTTATCATCCTCTAACAGAATAACAGCCCCATTTAAAATTGTGGGCCATGGCTAAAGTTCCTTTAAGGTAATGCTTTCTCTATGCTCTTTTGCTTTATGAATAGTTAGATCGAAGACTGATTCTCCGCATACATCACATTTCTTGTTTCCTCTGCTTATATTATAGGTTCTAAGAATCTCCTCAGGATCTGATTCTATCCTAGGATTATGAACTAAATCTTCAGCATGGTCTGTTAAAAAGTCAATAGCCATGTTCTCTATGAAGGCTTGAGTATCATAATAGACTTTTGCCCATGAGTTGAAGTTATGATAGAATTTGTAAAGGTTCTTTGGTAGCCTTATGGTTAATTCGATCTTATCTTCGCTCATTATAGCTTACCTCTTTAGTTTGCTAGCCATAGCCCTTATCGTTGAAGGCTTGGCTTGAGGTTTAACTTCTAAGACTTTATTGATTAATTCTTTACCCTTTAATCCTTCTTTGATCTTTGCTCTTTTTTCGGCTAAGGGTTGCTGAACCCCTATGACTTCGTTCTTAGATGATCTATGAGAAGGGCTTCGGCCTCGAAGATGATTAAGAATTTCGTGAGGATTATTTCGTTACATAATTTAAATATTTATCTCATCTTAACTCTAACATATTATTAGAGCAATGAGGGCTGAAGAATCATGAGTGAAGATGTGGAAATTGAGCGGGAAATAAAAGAATTTGAGGAGATATTTATTAAAAGAATATTAAAAGAAGCAAGACTACCTGGCCCTGCATTTTCGACCATCCAAAAAATAGGAGCTGTTCTCTATAATCATCAGAATGGGGTTGGGATCAGCGATATTCAAAGCGAGACCAAACTTGTAAACAAAAACTCTATTTATAAAGTATTAGACTTTCTCCAAAAGCTCGGTTGGGTAGAAAAAGATGACTCACTTTTTAAATTAACGGATAGAGGACGGAAAGGGATGGATTATATTGCTCTTTAAATATATAAAGAGCTCTCTCATAACAGTATCTTTTAAGATACTGTAAGGAAGAATAAAATTTTTATTTTCTCATTAAGAAATATTAAGAATTTTCATAAATCTTACATTTAAGTATCTTCTTAATTATCTTAGGTGTTTGAGATGGGAAGAATAACTATCTCAATGCCAGATGAGATGATTCAGAAGATAGATCATCTAAAAGGAGACGTGGCGAGGTCAAAATTCATACAGAAATTGCTAAGGAAGGTCTTAGACACAGGGGAGATGAAGTAGGTGATTAGGGGCATAGTAGAAAAAGGCCAAGGTATTCTTTTTCGCATTACAAAATTAGGAGAGACTAGAGAAATGATCTTAGAAGTATTGAAGGAAAAACATCCTAAATTGCTCACGAGCTGGCACATAACTTATTTAGTGAACAATAAAAAAGGCGAAAGGCCTCAAAAAGGGCGAAATCGAGGTTTCAAAATTTAAATACAGAATCTCGAAGAAAGGCAAGTTTTTACTTGATACCCTAAATGGCGAAAGATCGTGATCGATGAACTTGCTTTCATCGAAGAATTTGAAGGGTTTGAGTTAAAACTTTCAAAGGTAAATGATGAGCGATATTATATATTGAATGCCTCAAAAGATGAGGAAAATTTCTTTACTTTTTCTTTTAGCAGGATAGATGAGTTAAACGATGCTACAAAAAGATTGATCACAGATCAGATCTTCGAGAAAGCAAGATTGGATGAAGGTGCTAAGGTAGAAGTCTTCAAAGCGCTTTCAAGACTTTTAATGAAAGCAAGAGAAAAAACAACTTCTATTACAATCGAAGGAAAGGATGGGAGCATCTTTGTGCCAGAAGCATCAAATGGCTATCATGTCAATCAATCAGGCTTCTTTATCAAGCATGGCGGAGAGTGGATAGTTTCAGAATTAACTTATCTCTATGGCACCAAGAAGATCAAGAACGAAAAGGGCAAAGAAGAAGAGTTTGAGAGTGTAGAGCCAGTCCTTCTATACAACAAGTCTGG
>CALLJF010000008.1 GCA_938091495.1 uncultured Nitrososphaerales archaeon
TAGAGTCATCAGCAACTGTTCAAAGTTATGATGGAGACATCACGATAGCATGGACTAGGAAAATGAAGCTAAACTGGAAGCCTAAGTATATTTTGGTGAGAGAGCCCGAGGTGGAGGCATCTTATTTGGATTATGAATTTAAGGAATTCCACTCATTGGCCAAGGATTTTGACAATGTGTATTATACTAGAAGGTATAAAGGGTTTTATGATATGATCAAACTCATAGCAAACTCATATTGTGTAGTTACTCTTTGCGGTAGTACAGTTGGTAAGGAAGCATGCCTTTTAGGCGTTCCTACGATCATGTATAGTAAAGGCATCAGCAGCATGGCTTTGAGCGTGCTGAACTATCTTAAAGATAAGGGCCTACCAGCCTATGGTGCGAGTAGTTATGAAGAGTTAAAGAGCCTTGTGGATAGGTTTATTCGAGAACCAGCGATATGGAATACAAAGGATAAACTGAATAGGATGGAATCTCCCATAGATTATATAGATCAGATATTAAAGCAGAAAGATTAACTCTTAGACCCTATACTTGTGCTTTTAGTTCTCTTATTGCTTTAAGATAGATATGATCAAGGACAGTGCCTTTTGCCTCTTTTATCTTCATGAAGTCAACGAGCTTTTTGTTTTGACCATCCACCAATCCGTCTGCTATTAATGCTGCTCCTTGAGCTGCCTCCTTTGCTACTTTAGCGAACCCATCTATCCTTCTAACTTTTCCTAAGGCAGACAATCTTTTAGAAAGTTCATCATGAATTGTCTTCACTTTGCAAAGCCTTCCTGAAAGCAAAATCTCCCTAGGCTCTTTAACAGATATTCTCATCTGGGCGACTCCTTTTTCTATACCTTCCATAAAAGCCTCCCACGCCAAATCATAATCCTCACTATGGACTCTCTCTCCAAACTCTTCTGGAGTAATTCTCTCATCCCCAGCTATGTATGCTACACCGCCTTGGCGAAGAGTACTCTTATCAATTTTGTTCAATAAATAGGCAATTTCACCGTCCATGACTCCAAGGGATAAAAATCCAATACCATCCAATGTTCCTCCTATGCCATCTACTATCTGACCTTCCTTAACACCTATTATAGCGTTGAACCCATAGCCCATCTCTACAAGTATGAAAGAAACCTCATCATATTCTATGCTATAATGCCTTGATTGATCAAAGACTCCTAAGACAGCACAGCAGAGTTTGTCGGCAGTGCCCATATCAATCTTATTTACCTTTCTATAGCTTGGTACTGTAGGCATATGTATAACTCCAGGGATGAAGTAAGTATTGAAATTCTCCCTTTTTAGCACATTCAAAACTTTTCTCAAGCCTAGATTTTCTTTTTCTTTTGAATTATGTCTAATTAGAGTCATCAAAAAGAGCCTTTTTTCATCTATCTCGCTAATATGAGTAAGAGGTAAGCCGTAGCCAGAAGGTCCGACTACAGCGTCCAATGGCATCGCTGATTTAAGAAGCTTTACAACCAATTCAGGCTCTTTTAAAATATCTTCAGACGGAATGGCAGTGTCCATAAATATCTTACCATCGTCCAAGCCACAGAAATCGAAGCTTTTTGTGCCAGGGTCTATTCCTATTACTCTTGTCATTAAGTTTCCCTCGTCTAATACTGTCTATTATGGTTGTATATTGTTTTCTTATGCTTGACCTCGAGTTAAAAATGATCCTATCGGCTATTAAGAAGACTTTCAAACAGAAATGACTTCTAGATTCTAAAGGGCTTCTAGAGTCTTTAGGTCTTCTTGGCTTAACCTCCAGCCTAAAGCTCCTGAGAACTCTTTTATTCTTTCCTTACTTTCACTCTTTGGTATTGCTGTAACCATTGGTCTGGAGATGAGGTAGTTGAGAGCCACCTGTATGCCGGTCTTGTCATATTTTTTGGCAACATCAATTATCACCTCATTCCTTAGTACGTTACCTTTCTCCAATGGTGTATAAGCTTGCACCGTTATTTTATTCTCAATGCATATGCGTAGGGTATCATCTTCAATTCTCTTATCTAAAACGCTATACTTTACCTGATCAACTACTATCTCATGTTTTTTGGCGCTTGTTAATGCTTCTCTTAGAGTCTGGCCTTCAAAGTTACTCACTCCGATATACCTTGTTAAACCCATATTAGCCAAAACCTCCAAAGATTTGATCTGTGTCCCAACTGGAATGCCTGACGCTGGCCAATGAACCAATATTAGATCAGCATATCTTATTCCTAATCTTTTGAGGCTGGCCTTAGCAGCTCTTGTCGCATTTTTATCATCAGAAAACCTTTCTGGGAGCAACTTTGTGGTTATGAATATTTCATCTCTTCCAACCTTCTTAACAACTAAGCCAACGATCTCTTCAGCCTTACCATTTTGATACATTTCAGCAGTATCAATCATGTTCAAGCCTATTTCAACTGCGTAGGTTAAGGCCTCTACAGCATAGGACGGGTTCCTGATGTTCCATGTTCCAATTCCTATTGCTGGTAAATGTTCATTTGTATTACCAAGAGGCTTCTTATCGCTGTAATCTAAAGGAAACTTGCTCAACGAAATAGCTCAAAAAGAAAACATCAAGGCTAAAATATAATTGTTTAGAGAATAGAATCAATCTTAATAGACACCGAAAACTAATCAGTAGAGAACTCATAAGTCTGCCAATTTAATATGGTGAATTTATGAACAGTGCCACAGATAAAAGAGCCGCACTGCTTGTTGCTACGTAGCCTCTTTTCTCGCTCCTTTCATGATCTTCTCTGTCAACATCGCTCTTCCCTCAATTGGGATAGAATTTGCCATAGATGCAGTTTTGTTAAGCTGGGTCACAGCTTCATATCTTTTGGCTACAGCGATGTTTCTTGTTCCCTTTGGAAGGATAGCAGACATATACGAAAGGAAGAGGAATTTTTCATATGGAATATTGATTTATACAGTTTCGTGTCTTCTTTTTCTTTAAAGAGAATTAATCTAATAAGAATGATCTAAGATATTTGTGCAATATATTCTGGGGTTACATCTATGAAACCCCTAATCCTCTCCCCATGGTTTGTAAGGTTATAAAGATCAATTTTAGTTCTTAAGGCTAACCACTCAAGCAATTCTTTACAAAACTTCAATTTGAGTAATTTTTTCTTTTGGGATTTAATATATTGCTTGGAATACTTTCCTATAATTTTACCTAAATCCATGCCAGCTAATGAAATCATTTTAGCACCCATGGCTACAGCAAGGAAGACTGCTCTATCACCGTCTGTAAACCCTCCAAAGTTGTAAACTCTTGGTCTTGGTTCTACTTGAGTTGTGCCTAAAATTTTTGTTAGTTTTGGGACATAATCTAAAAGTTGTGGTATGTTGTCGCCATGAGCGTGCACTACCATAAGTGAGTTTCTTTTATTGGCTGACAACAAATCTTCGAACCTCCCATCAAGGTCTGTTACTACTATGTTAGGTGCCCTATTCATTACCTCAAGAAGGGCTGATGTGGCACCGTTCGCTGCTATTGTAATGAATTTATCAAACAATCCAGCCTTTTCTATTCTATTTATATCGTCTTCCAAGGAAGGACCTGCACCAAATATTAACACTGGTTTATTTTGAACAATAACTTCAATATCGTATGGCTCTATGCAGTTGTTTTGAATCAAATCACTTAGAATATCGGTTGCTCTTTGGTCTTCATGCTTGTCAAACTTGAGGGTTGATGCAATTCTATTGTACCAAGGGCGCCAATCTTCTAATTCCATTTACAATTTTAATAAGAATCATATTAAATTAAAGCTTTGTTAATTTTTGATTTACCCCCCAGCTACTATAGTAGCAAGCGTCACAGTATCTCCATCCTTTACTCTCTCAGACTCAATAGAACTCTCTATCGAGCGTTCATTTATCAATATTATGATGTCTGTTCTGACCTTTTTTGTTATAGGATCAATTAAATGATCCTTTAATCCTTCATATCTGAGCAATTTATTCTCTATCAATTCTTTTATGCTTACATTGTTAGGTAAATTGATCTCTAATTTCTCCTTTCCTATGGCTTCTCTTAAATCGCCTAACAATCTTATATGTATCCTTATCATAATCTTCTCCCTATAACTCAAGCTCTGTTAGTTTTTCAGGCTTAGGCTTTCCTTCTTCATCCCATCCTCTCAATTGATAGTATTCATCTAGCATTAGACCAAGGTCTGGTCTACGATGCTTAGTTCCTACAGACAGAGACTTATCGATTCTCTCTGGCAATGTATCGTCTTTTCTTGAAATTCCCAGCCTATTATTGAATAGCCTTTTAATGTTAAAGATCCTTTCTCCAGTTTTCATGAATTCATCTACTGTCATTTTGTATCCAATTGTAGCTTCTACTAATCTTAGCAGATGGCTCAATGTATAGCCACATGTTAAAGTAAATTTACAGATTATAAGTGAATCTATAACTGCCATAAAATCCTGCATATCTATTACCATCTTGGCTTTTCCTTCGGATGTAAACCTGTCTGGCTTCTCTCTTAGACCAAGCTCAGGAAATGTAGTCCCTCTCTCAACCCAATGGGAAGCTGCCTGGAGATGACAAGCTCCACGATTAGAAGTAGCGTATCCTAGCGCTAAACTTTTGTAGGCTCTTGGGTCGTGCATAGGCATCTCTAATCCCTTGACATGAATGGCAAACTTTTTGGCATCTTTGCCAATCTTTTCTGATGCAAGTTTTACGCCATCTCCTAAAATGAAACCTATGCCTTCTCTTTTTCCTATCATGTCTATCATCTTGAGGAAAGATTCATGATCTCCCCATGAAAGATTAATTCCTCCGGTATCTTCATCTGTAATTAAACCCTTCTCATAACACTCGTAAGCGAAAGCAATGGCACTGCCACACGATATAGTGTCGATACCATACCTTGTGCATAGATCATTGGCTTTAGCTACAACCTCTATATCATCAATCAGTAACAAAGTTCCAAAAGAGGCACAAGTTTCATACTCTGGACCTTTGCCTTTGACGCCTGCATAAGGTCCAGACTTTATCTCTATCTCCCTTTTACAAGCTATGGGACAAGCAAAGCAAGTTACAGGTCTCTTTAGAACAGTTTTAGCCATGTGCTGCCCTGATAGCTTTTTAGCACCATCAGGCCAAGAATTAATTGTCCAGTTCTTAATAGGAACATCTCCAACTGCCTCATTACCTTCCATGCTTCCAGCTGAACCATAGCTTCTTAGGCTCTTTGCCCTTGGATTATTTTCCATGATCGAAGAAATTTCTTTTACCAAGTCACGAAAAGTAGTTTCATCAGCAACTTCAACTCTCCCAGTCCCTCTCACGGCTATGGCCTTCAAGTTCTTTGAGCCCATGACTGCTCCAAGTCCGCACCTTCCTGCTACTCCTCCTCCATCTGAAACTATGCAAGCTATCTTTGCTAATCTTTCACCAGCAGGACCAATTGTTACTATTCTTGATCTAGGCTCCTTTAACTCTGATCTTAATTTGTTTTCAGTTTCTATGGTATCCTTTCCCCATAAGTGCTTGGCATCTCTTAATTCTACATTCTCGTTGTTTAGCCAAAGGTAGGTAGGATTTTCTGCTTTTCCATCCAATATTATACCATCATAGCCTGCAAACTTGAGTTCTGGCCCCCAATAGCCAGCAGATCCTGATTCTCCCCATATCCCTGTCAATGGTGATTTAGAAGCTATTACGAACCTTCCACAGCCCGGGGCCAAAGTACCAGTCAATGGACCCGTCATAAATACTAATTTGTTCGAAGGGCTTAACGGGTCTACATGAGGATCTAATTCATCATATAAAATCTTTGCAGCAATTCCTGTTCCACCTAAGAATTTCTTTACATACTCTTCTTTTAGTGGTTCAACAGACACTCTCAAGTCTGTCAGATTTACTCTAAGAATCCTGCCTTTGTAACCTCCAAGCATTAAATTAACTCACCTTTTGTATTATTAAAAGTTTAATTGATCCAATGGCATCACGATAAAAAAATTTTGGGAGAACTTGCTTCTCCGAACTATTCTTATCCTTCTTTTACTCTTTCCACTTTCTGTAGCCACATAGCCTCAAAAAGACCCATCTCATGTTTCATTTGCATATGAAGCTTGGTTTCTTCAGAATCTGTATCGAAGGTTTCTCCACAAATCAGGCACTTAAACTTCGCCATCTTTATCTCAACTAAGTATGGTCTACTAGGATATATATATTTAATATGTTTATTTAGAATCTATCATCTATTTTCTTTTTCATAAGTTAAAGAGGAAATCTCGTCATTCATTTTGTCCTCCTAAGACCAGGGTATCATCCTCTGAAGTTTCTTTAGTACCCATGGCTCTCCAAATGACCACTAATAAAATAATCAGAAATATGGTCAATAAAAGCAAGAAAATGATTACATAAGGGGAGCTTATCAACCCTAGAATGAAATCTAGAAGAGTCTTGTATGGAGGAGGGGTTGGAGGTGGTAAATTTTCGTAGGATATGGGTAGATATCCATATTGAACGTAGAATGGTAATGAAATCGAAGATTTTGATGGACATTTTGGTATGTAAGGATAATGAGAAAGCCACTCAAAGACAACAGATACCCCGTAAAGATCCAATGTAGAAAGAGCGATTACGTTTCCTCTGGGCGTATATTGCGGATACATTATATCATTAGCGTAATTGCTATGACCCAAGCCTAGCGCATGGCCTAATTCATGAATGGCAATGTTTTGCATGTCCACTTCGTTTAGAATGTATGTTTTGGTCTTAGCTCCCAAAGTTATCGAATTGTTTATGATCGTGCACGGCGGTTCATAAATTGCTTGTGATGTTCCTAGGGTATTCGTGCCGGCATACTCTTCCTGCCAAGTTATGTATATATCAAAACCAGGTTCGAGTGTTTGACTTACCGAAGGAACCAGCCTGATCTGAGACAGGTAAGAGAACTGAGAACCATAGGATGAGAAATTCAAGATTGCGTTGTTCCATACGTTTATGGCACGAAGGGTAGAGTTAATATAAGAATTATCCCACCAAATCTCATCATCTTTAGTAATTACAAGCACTGTAAGGATTGTGTGATCCCAAGTTAAACCCTGAAGGTCGATAGAAGGCTGATTTTGGGCTTGAAAAATCGGAACATTTATTGTCAGAATTAGGATTATAAAGAATATGAAAATCCATCTACTTTTTGACAATAGAAATCATCTCCAAAAAATAATTCAATAAAAATAGGCTGTGTTCTTTTACGTTGTGAGCTCTAGCAATTCAAACTTGACGTAATCACTGTCGTCATCTGTTACTTTGAAGTAAGTTAGTATATAGTAACTGCCTACCTGACCCAGCCATACATCTATGGTTTCCAATTCTTCAAACGGATCATAGAGTGGATTAGGGATGAACCGCCATTTATGAATATGTAGAGTACTTGGGGGGTAGTGAATCACCGCCCAACCCATGTCCTGTAAAGTACCTACTTCAGAAGCAAATTCTGCCCAATCAATCTCCCAGCCGAAGAAATATGTGAAAGGCCAGAATATGGTAATCCTTATGTAATGATACATTGGTAGGTGTTCTTCCGGGACTTCATAATCATCAATGATCAACCTCCTGACGGTCGTCCAATCACTCTTGTCAACCCACATAGTTATTTCAGTAGTTTCAGGAGTATCCCCATCGGATTCAATCACTATACTGAACTCTCGGCAGTAAAATCCATCCACTACATCATCGCCTTCATCATTAAAAGTAATGACACCTGTGCTTGTTTCGTCTTCTCCAGCATCATATGATATCCACTGATACTTTATATGCGATGCAAAATTCACTAAGTCCCCGTAATCGTTTATCTCGTATATCTGAACTCCAAGTCCTGGCCCAGGACCCGGTCCCGGTCCAAGCTTTGGTGCGAATGCAACAAAGTAAACAACAACACCTGCAGCGACTATCACAACTACAAGAATAAGTACGATTATTGCGGGCGCTACGGCCTTGATTTTATTCTTCATTTTGCACCAAAAATGCTTTTGTTCTGTCTTTGATATTTAAACTTATTTATTTTTTTTATTATGATATGGTAGAAATTCGTCTTGTTTGTGTATGTCTACGGTGAATTAGATGGACTTACTCAAGGCAATAAAGAATAGAAGAAGCATTAGAAAGTATAGAAAAGACCCTCCCGGAAGTATTAATATTGGAAATCCTCGAGGCTGGTAGGTGGGCTCCGTCAGCAGGTAATAGCCAGCCTTGGAACTTCATACTATTAAAGGATAAACAAGTGAGAAAGAGCGTTGCTGACGCTACAACGAATGGGGGATTTCTTGCTGAAGCAGCGGTTGGAATAGCTGTAGTTGTCGATCCTGAGGCATCGAACCATTCTGTTGAGGATGGTGCTATTGCGACTCAGAACATGCTTTTGGCGGCTCATGTTTTGGGCTTAGGTGCATGCTGGATAGGCTCTTATGGCTCTGTCTACGAGGAGAAAGTGAAAGAGATGCTTGACATACCTAAGGAAAAGTGATTATTATCAATAATCTCGATAGGTTATCCGGCGGAATCCTGTCTAAAGAGCGACCTAAGAAAGACTCGAAAAGAGCTGAAAGAAATCCTTTTTATCGATAAGTATGGTAAGGTATAAGTCGAACGTTATGGCTTTGACAATTTCTTAATATATTAATTAAGGTTCGGTTGATCGTAATATTGGAGTGTCAAGTTGCCCTATTGTTGGAGATGTGGAAACGAGCT
>CALLJF010000009.1 GCA_938091495.1 uncultured Nitrososphaerales archaeon
CCAAGTAAGAGATTATCTTGCCCTTTCCTTCATCACCGAAGAAGCCACCAACTATTACCATTGCAGGCATCTTTATCGCCATCGCTTTTGATTTGCTGGTAATTAAAGGTAAAATAGAAAGTTAAATATGTTTAAGTTAGCAATGTTAAGAGCCAAGTTTAAAGGGATGATGAATTTTGAAGCTTCTACTCGATGAAATGCACTCAGGTTTGAAAGAGTATTTTGAGACTCTAGGTTGGGATGTGCTTACTGTTCAAGATATAGGGTTACAAGGAGCAAAAGACAAGGACATATTAGATTATGCAAAGAATAACAACTTGTTGCTTGTGGCTCAAGATCTAAAATCAGCAGATTTGGCAGATTTCAAAGGAGTAAAATATGTATTTATCTCAAATGCTATGATTGCAAAAATGGCTGATGCCAAAATAAGAGGGAAATATCAGAATACAAAAGAAAAAGGAATAAACTGGTGAGGAGATAATAAGAATACATATTAATGGACCTTTTTTGATGCTAAGGTATGGTAAAGATAGAGCTAGGAGACCTAAAAGACAAAAGTGAAGATCTGGTAGCTTTCTTAGAGAAAAGATTGATGATCAAGCCATCCATAGAAGGAAGCACGATAATTCTTGATGATACAAAATCAAAGGTTAAGCTGAAGAAGAGTCTCTTAAAGGCTTATCTCAAAAGATATCTTCACATAAACGAATTAAGGAAAAATCATAGAGTATTGGTAAAAGAAGATGAATTTAGGCTTGTTGCATCAAAGGTTAAAGAAAAGGAAGAGGAGGGTTAAAGATTGCCCTTTTCAATTTGAGATAAAGCCAATTTCAGTGCGTCTCTAGCCGATCTTGAATTCATAAGAACTTCATGAAGATCAGAATCCATTTTGTTAAGAGCGTTGACTAAATTATCTGACGCTTTAACTAACAATCCTCCAACATCGGAAGGGTCTTCTAAAGATTCTTGCCTTTGGCTAAATTCAACGCCGAGATCAAGCTTAAGAAGAATTATGGCATGCTCTAATTTACTGTATGCCTCCCATACCATATTAGCTATACTCGTTAGATTACTGCTTTTTGAGAATATCATAATAGCTTCATCATTTATCCTAACGGCGCTATTTATCAAAGCCCTTGCTTTATCAACTCTCTTATTTTTCAAATAGACCCGCCTTCATTAAATTCAATAATTCGTCAAACGAATTGAATTCTTTCGAACTTATTATTTTTATGACTTCGGCAAGAGTAAAGGTCTTACTATTAACTCTTATCAAAAGATAACCCCTCTTATCGGATAACTCTTTTGCCTTGATAGGAAATCTTATCCCTTTTAGAATCATTCTTAACCTATTTTCTAAATTCTTGCCTTCAAGGGCTGATACAAATCCGTCTTCTACTAACCTTCTAAACCTTATAGCATCTTCGCGCATAGATAAATTGTTGAACATGATAAAATTCTCTTGGCAACCTATTCTCTTAATTTCTTCTAAAAGCTTAAGAAGTTCATCATCACGATACTGGTATCTATAATCAAGCCTTTTGCTTAAGCCATGTAAACGATAATAACCTGTTTTGTTCTTCAGAAAAGGCTTCTTTAATAGAGGGTCCACAATATGGATAGCCTCTATTTCTTTTAACGATTGCCCTAGTATCTCTTGATTTTCGTCCCATGATCTGTGCCTTAATTCTATCGCTATAGCAAAAGGCTTCTCAACATTTTTGAAGAATTCTACGATATTTTTGACATTTTCCTTACTGCATATAAAGGATGGTGGGAGTTGAACAATACAAACTTTAGCCTTTAATGCTCTACAAATCTTGACAGTATTAGTCCAGCACTCAAAGTTCTGCTCATTAGGCTTTAGATGACCATAATTCTCAACCTTTTCTATAGGCTTTTGGCTACCAGCCTTTCTCCAAGTAGGGCTATTTATTGGGTGAGTTATTCCTTGAAAGGCTTTCATAGTGAATATGAAATCTCTTCTAACTTGCTGGCGCCAATTCTCTGCTGTGTTTATCGATGGTAATCTGTAAAAGGTCGATTGAATTTCTATTGCTTCAAATTTTTCAGAATAATCTCTGAGGCTCAAACCAGCATTACCACAGCATCCCACAGTTATCTTCAATTGCCCATCCTCAAATCCTATCCTAAACCACTCATGTTAGTAAATATATTAATATGGAGCGTTTTTAACAATAACTATGTCTACTAAGGTAGGGCCAAGAAGGATAAAGCCACCTTGCTTTGTCGAGCTTTTAGATTTAAAGGACTTGGCAAGGTTAACCTGTGCCTTTGAGAAGATGCCCATACCTATCTTCTCTTTTCGTTATAATAATGAAATTTATCTCTCCACTCAGTTGGACATATTCATGGGAAGACCTATATTCTATTACGTTAAAGCAAAGGAAGAAAAGCAGTTTCTTGGCTACAAGAACTCTGGGGGCATTGAAGAGACTATCTCAGTAGATTCTCCTCCCTTCCCTGCATATATTTATGCACCAGTGATACATCTGGAAAAACTTCCAAAGCTATTTCAGAAAGGATTTGAACTTATCAAAGGTAAAATGGAAAAGTCCCTCTCAATTCAAGTCAGAGATTTGGCTAGCTTAGCAAAAGTAAGTTCTTATAAAGTTCTGTTTGAAGAGCCACCTTTGCCCCTCTTCTTATTCAAATCCGATGATAGTAATGTCATAGGAGCTTTCACTCGTATAGACGAAATTGATGAGAATTCCATCTTCTTCTACACAACTTTACAGGAAATGCCAGCCTATAACTTCCTCAAATACTCTGCTTCAAAAGTTGGAGAGGTTGGTTTTACGAATAAAGTTGATGAGCATTGAAACATCTACATTAAGACAATAAAATTAGCGAGAAAACATCCTTTGGTAGAATTAGAGAAATGAAAGAGAAAAGCTTTGCAGATAGAATCATAACCTCATCCAAAGAGCATTCTAGCAAAGTAGTCTTAGCTCTTGACATAGTTGCTTATAAAAGGTTTCAATTGATGGAGAGAGCTTTATCATTATTGGACAAATTATCATCTCATGTTGCTGCAGTGAAGCTAAACTACCATCTTCTTTTACCTCTAAACCTTTTCACAGATGTTAAAAGAATAGTTAATGATGCTCATGATTATGGATTACAGGTTATAGCTGACTTAAAGCTTAATGATATAGCATCAACAAATCTGATAGCTTGTGATTATCTATGGAGAGCAGGCTTTGACGCTATCATCGCCAATCCATTCATTGGTTATGAAGAGGGACTTGAGCCTGTAATAAAGAGAGCCCATGATATGAATAAAGGAATAATACTATTAGCGTATATGAGCCATAAGGGTTCAAAGGAAGGCTATGGATTGACAGTTATTAACCAGAATTTAAGGCAAGAGAAGGTTTATAATCTATTTGTTAAAAGAGCCATTGACTGGCATGCAGACGGGATAGTTGTAGGAGTCACGAATTTACACATACTATCATCGATAGCGTCGGAAGTAAAAGGAAAGTTGTTGATATTTTCTCCTGGAATTGGAGTTCAAGGTGGAGATGCTATGAGAGCAGTTAAGGCAGGGGCTGATTTCATGATAATTGGAAGAGTAATAATAGAATCAGAAGACCCTTTATCTAAATTGGTTAAGATAAATAGGATCACTTATTCATAATTAGAATTTGTTACAATTATTGTTTATATCTTAATATATAAATTATCAAAATTTTGATGCTCACTTCATGAGCAATTTCCAATATGAAAAATTTTATAGGCTATAATCTCCAGAATATTTATCTGAAACTTTACCATAAATGAATCATATGGGAGAAGTCTTTAGAGCCAAAGATATCCTCAAAGGGAGGAGGAAGCTCATAGAACAAGCTCTTTTTGATCTAAGCCCTAGTGTAAGAGATACTGTGATAAGCATCCTCGAATCATGGAAGGGAGAAGAATCTAGAGATCAGTTGATAAAAATAATAGGAAAAAAGAGCGTGGAAGATGTCCTTAAATCTTTAGAATCCTAATTCTTTCAACAAGTCTAAGATTTGCTTATTTACAACATGAAGAGGATTCGCCCCATTTATTATGAATGCTTTACCGAAGGGATAATATTCTTGTAGATTAAGAAAGAGTTTCCTAACTTTTTTCATAAAGGCTACGTCTTCATAAAGGTCCTTTTCACTCTCAATTTTATCCGCTCTTTTTATCGCTATTTCTGCAGGCAAGTCTATTATGAATGTGTAATCCTGCTTTATTATGTTCTTCTCTAAATCCAATATTCTCTTTACGTCCACATCATTGGCCTTTTGATAAGCAACATTGCTCTCCAACCATCTTCTTGATAGAACTACATTCTTTGGACTAGCTTTTAACCAATCCACTATTGCATCGTTATGCTGAGCCCTATCCAAAGACCATAGAATCCATGCGTAATCTTTTGATAATTCACCCTTTATGATTATGTTTGATTTTCTCTTCAAATATGATGCTACCAGTGCTCCAAGGTTTGTGTCGTAAGATGGCAAAGAGATTTTTTTCACTTTATGGGATGATTGTGTTAAGTAGTCATATATTGATAATACTTCTTTAATCCCTTTTGGGTTAAAGCACTGAGTCTCTTTACCAGATCTGTCTATGCCACTCACAACTAGAAACTTTCCTAATACAGGCTTTAGAGGAGATACCAAATTCCTTACTCCCTTTACTATATCGTTGAGGATTTCAGCAGGAATGTTTTTACCCTTGATTCTTATCTCCCTCTCAAACAAAATGAGGGAAATCTTTTCTGGTTTAACCTCCTCTTCTATCAACTTTAATACTTGTTGCAAATCCTTCGCTGAAACTTCTATGGTCATCTTTATGTCATCATTAGTTAATGATGGTAGTATTAAAACGAATTTACGTGTCTCTCTTTCCTTCTATGAAATCCATGAAGGCTATCTTTGCCTCGTCAAAGGGCATCTGAACTGGAGGATGCTTAAAGCAGTAAGCAGATAAGCTTATCAAGGGTCCGCTAATGTTTCTCATCAAGGCTATCTTTGTACCTCTGATTGCATCTATCATCACTCCCGCACTATTGGGAGCATCTACAACGCTCAGCTTAATATCCATAGTAACAGGAGAATTGCCAAAGTATCTTCCCTTTATCCAAATGTAACATATCTTTTCGTTTCTTAAGAATCTAACGTAATCGCTAGGTCCAATCCTTGTTGGCACATTATAGGGAACCATGGCTCTAACCGCGCTCGTCTTACTTTCTCTTTTATCCATCAGTCTCTCCTCTTCTAGCATGTTTAGAAAGTCCGTGTCTCCTCCAATGTTCAATTGATAAGTCTCATCCACTTTTACACCTCTATCTACTAATAATTTTATCAAAGTCTTATGAAGAACCGTAGCACCTATCTGGCTCATAACATCGTCCCCTGCCACTGGTAATCCATAATTAGAGAATCTTGACTGCCAATCAGGATTTGATGCTATGAAGACTGGCATAGCGTTTATGAATGCAGCTCCTGCCTTTAGAGCCTGATCTGCATAAAAGTGAGTAGCTTTCACACTTCCTACCGGAACGTAATTAACAACTATGTCTGCACCACTATCCTTTATTACAGATGCAACATCCACAGAATCCTTGTCAGATACTTTTATTACATCTCTCACGTACTTGCCAATGCTATCTATGACCGCTCCTTTCTCAACTCTAACTCCGAGTTTAGGAACATTACATATTCTTATAGTATTGTTTGGATATTCGTATATGGCTTCACTCAAATCCTTGCCTACTTTGTTTTCATCGACATCAAAGGCAGCTACAAATTCTATGTCATAAGGCTTTAAACCTCCCAGATCATACTTTGCTAAACCTATGGCCTCATCTGGATTAGAATTCTTATAGTAATGAACTCCTTGCACTAATGCTGAAGCACAGTTGCCTACCCCAACTATAGCTACCTTGGCCTTCATATCCTTTAACTTTATTCATAGATTATAATAACCTTTACTTACATTAAATAGTATCATGAAAAATTTTTTCATATTGGAAATTGTTCATGAAATGAGCATCAAAATTTTGATAATTTATATATGAAAAATCCTACTCTTCTAATTCTTTAAGGATATATAGCCATAGCATAGATACTAATGTCAAATTGAAGTTTATAGCAGAGATAAGGGACCCTGTGCATGGATATATCCACATAACAGATGTAGAAAGAGAAATAATAGATACGAGCATCTTTCAAAGGCTAAGAAGAATTAGACAACTTGCAGGAGCAAATTTAACATATGCTGGCGCTCAGCATACCCGCTTTGAGCATTCTTTAGGGGCAATGTATCTCGCCGGTTTAGCAGGCTCTTCTCTTTCATCAAAAATTAATGTTACTGATGATGATATTCAAGAGTTGAGACTATCCGCTTTACTACATGATGTTGGTCATGGTCCTTTCTCTCATCTCTTTGAAGAAGCCTTAACAGAAAAGAGGAACATAACTCATGAAGATATCTCGAAAAGGATCATAAAAGAAACTGAGATCAAAGATATAATAGAGAAGAACGGATTCGATTCTAATGATATATCTGAACTAGCTTTAGGATTATCATCAAAGAGACCTAAGTTCATGAACGAGATAATCGCAGGCGGCTTGAGCGTCGATATAATGGACTATCTCCTTCGAGACTCTTACTTCACTGGTGTAGAGTATGGCAGGGTGGATGTTCATAGGCTTATAGATTCATTTGAGATAGTTGATGAAAGACTAGCTATAGATCAAGCCGCTCTTTACGCCTTCGAAGCCTTTACAATAGCCCGTTATGAGATGTTCAAAGCAGTATACTTCCATAAAACGGTAAGGGCTGCTCAGGTTATGCTGGCTCGCTCTATAATCCTTGCTGATGATGAATTGAAACTTACGGATGTTAGGAATTTGAAAAATTACTTTCAGCTTACGGATGAATTGACCCTTGCAAAGCTTGTTGATTTAGAGCCTAAGAGTAAAGAGTTGAGTAGAGCCAAGCAACTTGCCATAGGATATAGAGATAGAAAGCTGATAAAGTGTGTATTTGAGAAGATAGTTCAAAGAGAGGATAGGTTCATAGAGAAAATTCTCAACCAAAAGAGCATAAGAGACAAGATAGCTATGGAAATTGCCAAGGAAGCAGAGATTGATTCTGATCTTGTATTCTTCGATGTCCCAACAACGCCTTCTGTACCTTACACATCCTCACGCCAATCTTTATCATCTATGACCCTAGTCTACAAGACTATGGAGGGTAGGCACTATGAAATCATCCCCATAAAGAAACTTGCTTTAGTGGGGGCCATTACAGGATACATGGACATAATAAGAATATACACGCAATCAGAGCATAGATCAAGAGTTGAAAAGGCTGTAGAGGCTTTCTTTGGTAGAGAAGGATATGCCACTAAAGTGTCTATGTAGATATTATTTCAGTAAACTTCTATCCCACCACAAAATTTTGTTATGTATTCTACTGCTATATTTTTAGCATTTACCAAACTATCTTTGCTTATTCCAGGAACGCCACATGCCATCAGTAAAACATTTCTTGTTTTCTCATTCAATTTAGATTCATCGGCATCTCTGTATGGGTAAATTGCCACTAACTTCACATCATCTGAGACTACTATCTCCCCACCTTGTAATTCTTTTGATTCATTCATACCTATGCCAAAGAATTTCTCTCCTTTTCTTGCAAATCTCATGACCAAGTTGCCTTGAACTTTATCTTCATCGAAGGCTGCTAACGCTATTTCAGTTTTTATTGATGCAAGATTATAGGTATCTACTACATTGTTTATGCTAGGTATGGATTTTCCTCCAAGGATCCTTCTTATCAATGCTTCAGCAGCAGGTCTAAACTTAGTAGGATCTATGCCAACTCTCCAGAAGAAATCTCTGTAAGCTCTAAAAATTGGTACATCTTTCAATCTTTCAATATCATACTTTTCCTTTACTTCT
>CALLJF010000010.1 GCA_938091495.1 uncultured Nitrososphaerales archaeon
CCTTCGGAGGAGGCATAGGAGGGGGCGGCATGAGTTTGCATAAATTGGTGATAGAAAGCCCTGCTGATGGCATACTGAGAGAATTTGGTTGTAGATTGGAGCCTATCGATGATAATGTATACGTTGCAGATACAGCAGCCATGATGGCAAAATTGGCAGCAGCAGCAATAGATGCTGGAGCAAAGATAATTCTTGGGGTAGTTGTCGATGATTTGATTTTCAGAAGTTCACCACTAAAAATAGTAGGTGCAGTCGTTCAATGGACATCTGTTTCTATGTCTGGGCTTCACGTTGATCCCCTTCCTATCAAATCAAAGGCAGTTATAGATTGCACTGGTCATGATGCTGAAGTTTTAGCTGTAGCCTCACGTAAGATACCAGAGCTTAACATAATGGTTCCTGGCGAGAAGTCTATGTGGGTAGATCTGGCTGAGAAGTTGATAATTGAAAATACTAGAGAGGTTTGCCCTGGTCTTTACGTTGCAGGTATGGCGGTGGCCGCTCTTCACCAGACGCCAAGGATGGGCCCTATCTTTGGCGGGATGTTGCTATCAGGGAAAAAGGTAGCTGAGCTTATCATAGAGAAGATAAAATCGGGAGGAAATCTTTGACACTTTGCTCAAGTTGTGGCAGAAGAGTTTCGATAGTAGTTTGTAGAAGATGTGGTCGTTCTATATGCAAAGATTGCTATTTTCATCATGGGTTGTGCAAATTATGCGCTATTCAAATAGGTAAACTTAAGCCGATGAAAGATTAGAAGTCTTTCATAAAGGATAAATAGACTGAATGTGATTAAGGAGGGGGCAAGGATTTGAGCAAAGCGTCAAGGACTTTGGCTTATGGAATAGGGTTGTTGGCAGCTTTCTTTTTGGCTCTTACAACCTTCAGCATTATGACTGAACTTGGAACTAACGAATATAATGCAGCCATAATCAGTCTACTTCCCTTTGCGATCTTTTCAGCGGCCTGGATCCTGACTCTTAAACTGGTATTTAAGATCTAAAAGCTAGCCTGAAAGAAGTACCGATAGCTAATTAGAGATTTATCTTTCTAGATGTGAACGAATTGAGTAGATTGGATCTTTTTGCCCACTTCAAGAAAATGTATCCAGACTGCTCAAGAAAAGAGGTAGAAGATTTGATCTCAGCGATAAAAAGCGATAAATACTGGCTCGTTTGCCCCGACTATAAAGACGCTGTATATGTAGTGGCTCTAACAAGAGCGAAGATCCCTAAATCAGACGGTTTTCAGGCGAAGGTTACACATTTAAAAAGGATTATTGTAGTGCCTGCAGCTGCCAGATTCTCAAAGAAAGGAAGAATTCTTATGGCGATAAAATCGAATTCACATTATATAGCAAAGAGCGTAGTAACATGGTCGGCTTTCTTGAGGCTTATGAATGAAAATTCGAATGAAATTTATGAGATGTTCATGGAAGACAAAATCCCGCCTTTTGTGAACGATAAGAATGTCTCAACCATAGTTCTAAAAGCTCGTAAGCAGGAATAGTTTCTATTAAAGAACCTTTTTTATCTCTTACTAAAGATTAGAAGGCAAATTTTTCGTTTATTAAATGAATGGTTGCAAAATATTGATTATAACACCAAACTTAAATCTAGTTTGTTTCTGATGGATTGTATGAGCTCAGGCAAGGGAATGAGAGACCTTCCGGATAGAACTTTTTGGCTTGCTAGCGAGGATGAAATAAGAAATGCAGAGACTACGGATGTCTATTTCGTATACACTCTCCAAATCCTAGAGAAAAAAGGATTAGATCCAAATGTAATCATGGAGGTTTATTTAAGAAATCTGCCATATCCCGATAGCTGGGGAGTAGTTAGTGGAATTTATGAGGTAGCCAAACTCTTAGAAGGTTTGCCCCTGAACGTAAGAGCCATGGAAGAAGGTGAAATATTCCTGGTTTCTCCAAACTCGACCGTTTATGAGCCTGTGATTCAGATTGAGGGCAAGTATAGGGACTTTGCAAAGTATGAAAACCCTATGCTTGGACTGATTTGTATGTCATCAGGAATCTCGTCAAAAGCCGCTAGAGTAAAGATGTGCGCAGGAGATAGGGCAGTCTTCAGCTTTGGAACTAGAAGGTCTCATCCCGCTTTGGCACCAATGATCGAGAGGGCAACTTACATAGGAGGGTTCGACAATGTTTCTAACGTTCTAGGAGCAAAGATGATGGGAAAGAAGCCTGTTGGCACTATGCCTCATGCTTTGATTCAGTGTTTCGGGGATCAAAAGATAGCGTGGAAATCTTTTGATGAAATCATGCCAAAGGAAATTCCTCGAATAGCATTAGTGGACACTTTTTCTGATGAGAAGACTGAGGCGATAATGGCATTAGAAACCTTGGGGGAGAACTTGTATGGTATAAGGCTAGACACTCCTCGCTCAAGGAGGGGCAATTGGAGGAAGATAATAGAGGAGGTAAAGTGGGAGCTTAAGATAAGAGGAGCAGAAAAAGTCAAGATATTCGTATCAGGAGGTTTAGATGAGGACGCCATACTTGAGCTAAGAGACCTTGTTGATGGCTTTGGTGTTGGCACAGGCGTTAGCAATGCTCCGACCTTTGATTTTAGTGCAAAGATAATAGAGTTAATTGTTGATGGTAGAGACATACTCAGAGCTAAAAGAGGAGACATAGCTGGTAAGAAAGAAGTCTATAGAGCGCGCGATAGGTTTGATGACATAGTAACCTTTTATAAGAATCCAAAGCCTAAAGGGTATTATCCACTATTGAGCGATCTGATAAAGAATGGGAAGATAGTCCGTAAATTTAAGAGCTTAGATGAAATAAGAGAATCAGTTCTATCAAAAGTCAAAATTTTGAGAGAGAGTAAACCAACTTTACGCTGGGTTTGAAGGCTAACTCTTAATCCTTTTACTTGCTACTCTGTTAGAGATTAAAGCAGCAAAGGCTCCTGCAGCAACTCCGTTATCTATGTTCACAACAGACAATCCAAGAGGGCATGCTTGTAGCATGGCCATCAATGCACTAACTCCCTTTTCTCCAAATCCAAAGCTCAGAGATGTTGGCACTCCTATGACAGGGATATCAACGAGACCAGCTACTAGTGCTGGTAGTGCCCCTTCCATGCCTGCAACCACTATAATGGCATCAACATCTTCCTTTAGCATATTCTTCAAAGGGCGAAAGAGCCTATGAATTCCAGCAATACCAACATCGTAAGCGGTGAATACATCACAGCCCATCTCCTCAGCGATTATTTTTGCTTCCTCTGCTACTGGTATATCTGATGTGCCTGCAGTTATTATCCCAATTTTCCCTCCTGTCTTCTCCAGCTTGAAATCCTTTCTCTTTATTACGACTATCCCTGAGCGTTTATTTATGAACAGATCGGCATCAGATTTTACCTTTGCCTTTACGGCTTTGATGCATTTATCATCAGCCTTGCTTATTATGGCTCTTCCTCTTTTTTTCATCACATGAAGAGCGATCCTAGCTGTCTCTTTTGGTGCTTTTCCAGATGCCAATATTATCTCTGGAATCCCCTTTCTAAACTCTCTCCCAATATCGACTTTTGCTATATTGCTCACTTTTTCTATAGCAGATAACTTTAGCAATTCTTCTGCTTCATCTATGGACATTTCTCCTTTTGCAAGCCTTTCTAAAATCTTTCTCATCTATTCATTGCCAATATTTCGCCATAATTATCTTTATCTCTTTCTCCTAAATCGAGCAAAGCTTAAACTAATTGATATCCTTCTTAGTGAATATGGTTCAAGAGCGCATATTAGTAATAGATTGCCAAGTTGCGGGAATCTCTGGAGATATGATATTAGGAGCATTAATCGATCTCGGTATAGATAGTG
>CALLJF010000011.1 GCA_938091495.1 uncultured Nitrososphaerales archaeon
CTAAGAAAGACTCGAAAAGAGCTGAAAGAAATCCTTTTTATCGATAAGTATGGCAAGGTATAAGTCAAACGTTATGGCTTTGACAATTTCTTAAACATAGGATTATATATTAATTAAGGTTCAGTTGATCGTAATATTGAGGTGTCAAGTTGCCCTATTGTTGGAGATGTGGAAACGAGCTATCTGAGGGTGCAAGGTTCTGCCCTAAATGCGGCGCACAGGTATCAGGACCTGAGCGAGCCGAGAGGACAGGCCTTGAGAGGATAGGTTACGAAGTCAGCCTTCAGGATCACTGGATAAGAAGGATCGTAGCAATAATCATCGACAGTGTCATAGTGGGCGCAATTGCTTGGGTATTGACAGCTATTCTTTTCCTTCCAGTTCTATTCACTGCTGGTTGGCCTTCTTTCTGGGCTTCTCCATGGAACTGGCTTCAATTTCCCTTTGCAATGGGGTTGATATTCATCTTCTACTTCACCATAACTGAATCGGTATATGGCTATACTTTAGGCAAGAGAATCATGAATTTAAGAGTAATAACGCTGAATGGTCAAATCCCTAACTTAGAGAAAACCTTCATAAGAAACATTAGTAAGATCTACTGGATATTTTTGCTTTTGGATATAATAGGGGGGTTAGCTACTAAAGGTGATCCACGTCAAAAATACACTGATCGCATAGCTGGCACAGTAGTTGTCTAGCAAGAAAGATATCTTAGACGATGAGAACAGGTGCTGTGATTGACGAAGATGCTGAAGAGAGCTTTAGAGAATATCTTGACAATTGATGAAATCAAGCAACTATATGGGAGCTTTGATATAATTGGAGATATAGCTGTAATAAAAATCCCTGATGCTCTTTTGGACAAGAAGTTCATAATAGCCAAGGCGATAATGGATAACATGAAACCAGTAAAGACGGTTTTGAGGCAAGTCACTCCAGTATCAGGAGACTACAGAACGAGAGAGTTGGAGCATATACTAGGAGAGGATAAGACATTGACATTATACAAAGAGCATTCATGTATATTCAAAGTCGATCTTGCCAAAGCCTACTTCTCTCCAAGACTATCAACAGAGAGGATTAGAATAGCGAAAAAAGTAAAGAGTGGGGAAACTATAGTGAATATGTTCACTGGTATAGGTTCCTTCTCAATTGTAATAGCAAAGCATCAACCAAACTCAACAGTTTATAGCATAGACATCAACCCAGATGCTTATGATTTAATGCTAGAAAATATAAAACTGAACAAGGTTTTCGATAGAGTAATTCCTTTGCTGGGAGATGCAAAATCAATAATCCAAGATTCTCTAAGGGGAATTGCTGATAGGGTTTTGATGCCATTACCAGAGAAAGCTATTGATTACTTTGATGTTGCTTTGTTAGCTCTGAAGCCAAAGGGTGTAATCCATTACTACACACACGTTCACGCCTCTAAGGATGAAGACCCGATTGAGAAGGCTGTGAAAGAAGTTGAAGAGAGATTAAGATTGAATTATGAAATATTGGAAGCAAGAATAGTTAGAGACGTAGGTCCAAGATGGCATCAATTGGTCCTAGACCTATTGGTAAATAGGGAAACCTAAGGACCTATCTTTAATCTTATTCTTCATAAAATTGTCCAGATTCCTTTCAATATCTGGATCGAGTTGCTCTACTTTATGCTCAGACAAAAGCTTTTTTGCATGTATTATGGCTCTTTTGCAAATGTTTTCTGGCTTGTATTTTCGATCTGACCTTGTCTTTCTTTCCAAAACCAGTGATGGGATGTATTGCTCCTTCTTGAACCAGTTTAGAGTGTGCTTATTTGTCAAAAAGTTTCCTTCATGAGCTATGATTTTTATTATGTCTATAGCCAATGTTTCGGTTGAAAACTTTATGCCTTTGCTGAGCCTTATAGCTTGACCACAGATCTCATTGTCTATTGTAAGCTTCTCGAAGCTTTGACAGCTCTCAAAGTCCAGTATTCCAGGACCTGATATTACGTTAATTTCTGCCAAAGTGCCTATGACTATACCGATGCCAGACTCGAAACCAGACTGAGCATCTACTGTTTTAGAATCACTCAAGCCCAAATAGGCATGAACAGGCAAGCCCAGATACTTGCCAATTTCAGAAGAACAGCATTGGATAATTATGCTCTCTATAGCGCTCATAGGCGTAGTGCCAAACCTCATATCAAAGATAGAAGCCGAACTTCCATAAATCACGGAGCTTTAGGATTGGTCGATTGAGCTAAAACTATCCCACTTAGGGCTTCTGCAGTATGTTGAACGAGTGTACCGGCTAAAGTTGCAGGACTTAAGGCTCCTGCTAACGGCATTGGCACTATTTCAACAGGAATCATGAATCTGGAGCAATCTATAAGGTTCTGAGAAGCAACTTCACTCCAAACAAGAGGTGAATGTGGGAACACATCAAATATTGCCATTGGTTTCTTGACGAGATTCTCTTCACCAATTACTATTGCTAGCATTTTCTTCATGTCACGAACTCCACCTTTTGTGAAGGTTCCAGTAATAACTGGCTTTGTAGAGTTTTTAACACTGTATAAAGCCTATACCTGCCTACAATTTCTTGATTAACATCAGAAATTACGAGGGCAGTACTTTGAGCCTTTATGTTGTCTAAAGCTCTGTGAGCCTAACGAAATCAATGAAATCTTTTGAACTCGGCTTTCTAATTTCATCCATATCTGTGATTTTAATAGCGGTTGATCTAGGGTTAAAGATTACATTACTTTGCTCTAGCACTATTGCAAGCTTGCCATTCCTATCATGAAGAGATATTTTAGATGGGGCTTTTACAATACTTTCCTTGATTAGCTCTTCAGGAAGCCTAGCCACCATCCTTTTTGTTAATCTCTCCTCCATTATTACTCACGATTCGTAAAGCCTCTGAATTGTGATACTTTGCTCCTTTCTCATTTAATAATTCTAAAGCTCCCGCATATATCTCACTTATCTTGTCATTACTTAAGAGTCGAAGACGTGTTGAAAGATTGGCGAATGAAAACTTTGACATTTTATTAACAATTTTCTTTTAGTAAGTATAAAAGCTGTAATGGGTTTGACAATCTACAGTCTTCAGTATCATCTCCCTCTACAAGATGCCAATTTCTTTATGGATGGATTAAAAATCTGTATTCAACTTAATTATATGGTCTTTTTTCTCGAAGCTACTGCAAATACGATACCCAAGATGGAGAAAACGAGAATTGGAATTCCATAATTGTAAAACATCCCCATCCATGCATCGCGCAGAAATCCTTCAGGGTGGACGAAACTCCATAGGAGCGGTAAAATGCCATTTATCAGCAATATAGCCATGCCTACTAGTGTTAATCCAAGAGACCTTCTTTTTATCATGAGGACGCCAGAGACTAGCCCGAACGAGAAACCAAATATTCCTATCCACCAAGTGACCAAAGAGTAAGAATCGTTGAACCATAGGTACCTCCCACTATGTCCTACAATTAGACTCAACGACGCTGCAACGATGGTTAAGATGCCGCCAGCAATGGGCAGTCCACTCTCTTTAAATTCTTCCAAGGCTATTCACCTTCCTGATTTTATTTGAGAGTCTTCATTTTAAAGTAAATTATGATGAGTATTTAACCTAATTGTTGAAAATTGTTGAGCTTTAAGCATTAGAATTGCGATGAAGAAAAGAATTTTGAATTGTCTCAACTCACAACTGAATACCCCTATGGTTTAGAAATCAATCCATTTTCCCACGTACCAACTCCCAGCTTAACGGCTGCAAAAGTTCTAGGAGGTAGAAGGTGGAAGGGAGTCAAGGAAAGGATTTTGATCTGTGTTAAAGAGCTAAATGAATCTATGAATAAGGGGCAGAAGGTTTTCAGCATAGTAAACATAGTTGGACCTTTGGGAACAGGAAAGACTCATCTTGCTCTTCACATGAAGACTTTAAAAGATGAATTTGAATGCGCCTATGTAGATTTAACGAGAATCGAACCAAAAGACCTTCCGAGCGTTTACTTGGCTATAGTTAAAGAATTAAGTGAAGGTTTCTTTCATGAATTGCGCAATAAGCTCATTCTAAAGTTAGGAGATAGGGCTGAAAGGGGAGAAAAAAATGCAAGGAAAGCGCTGAGAATTGGCATAATAGATAGGATATTTGGAAGAAGCCCTATCAGAATAGCCCAAGAAATTGTGGAAAAGAAAAGAACCATGAATGTTTATGCTTTGAGAGAAGCCTTTCCAGATATTCTTGATGACGACGCGTTTGAATCAGTTTTTAATATTCTATCAGAAAATCTAAACTGGTTCTTAGAGGCAAAAGATTTCAACGAAGCTTTGAGGAAAATAAAAGGTCTCGCTAGAGTCTCATGCAGTCTGGGCAGGGTTTTGCTCATAGAAATAGACGAAATATCTGTCAACAAACCTTTGATGGATGGATTGAAAGCTATAATAAACGAAAAGCCGCCAGGAGTTGTTTTGGTGACAATTCTGAGATCAGAGATAATGACAGAGATGAGCAATGCCGATCCTTCTCTCGCCGATCGCCTTCAAAAAGCACCTTTCACATACTTTCTAGCACAACCCGATGATCCTGAAGAAATCTGGGACATCATAAAAGAGTATCTGAAGTTTCATTATGCAGTGATCAGTGAACAAGACGGTGAAGCACTAAAGAACCTGATAAAGTATGCTTTCAGTGAATTCGGCATGAATAAGCTTAGGGATGTTCTTGCTTTGATGAGAGAAGCATTCGAAATTGCCAAAGGTAGCGAAAGAATAAGAGAAGACCATCTCATAGGAGCCATAATTAGAATTAGACCTAATGCAGAGTTAAGGAATAGCTTGATGCGTATACCCATTCCTGATTACTTCAGGATAATAAAAACTAGTACAAAGACTTACGAAGAGATTTCTGATAATCTAACGAAAGCTATAAGAGACCTGGGACGATACTTATTCATGAAAGGAGCGATATTTTATGCCCACGGAGCCTCAAGGAGAATAGACACGCCAGGAGGTTCAAGAAGTTTCCGTTTAGCAGACCTATATTTGGAGGAAAAAGATGGTAGAAAAGTCGTTGTAAACGTTAAAATTTCAGAAAAAGAATGCTTAACAAGACAGGAGATAGAGGATACCTTAGAGATGATAGAGCATGGAAGGGTAGACCAAGCCATAATCTTGACGAATGCTGCCCATAGCAAAGATCTTGAGCATCCAAAGTTGATATTTGCAAAGATAGGGGATAAGCATAACATTGCAGACTACATCTACTTTAGCGAGAAGTTTCAAGCCAATAGGTTGAATGAAGAAGACGAAAAGAATGTAGTAAGACTTGCAAAATGCCTAGGGGTTGGCTACTGGGAATAAGTAAGTGATTAGAAATCGATTTAAGGAAGGTAGAGGCTATGCTATTTGACGAATTTAACATAAAAATCCCCAAAAGTTTAAGGCAATCCAATCATGCAATATAGTCAATGCTATTGGAACTCTCGGTCTTATTCTTCTCTTCCCTTATCATAGGCTACTCTGGAGCATTGATGCCAGGACCAGTACTTATAGTAACCATAAACGAGGCTGCGAAGGGATTAAAGTCTGGCTTTTATGTGTCCGTAGGCCACGCTTTCCTCGAACTTATTTTGGTAATCCTTCTTACTCTTGGCTTGGCTGAAATCTTATCTTTAAAGCCCATAGTTGCTCTTATAGGTCTTTTGGGAGGAGCATTTCTTTCTTGGATGGCATACAACATACTAAAGGGCACCTTAAGGAGAAAAATCTCTTTGAGCTTCAATGTTAAACCAGATAATCATAAAATGAGTTCTATGGTATTAGGAATCTTCACAAGCTTATTCAATCCCTTCTGGCTCATATGGTGGGTATCTGTTGGAGCAATTTTTCTACTTAACTCCCTTAAATTCGGCATAATGGGTGTGATGGCATTCTATTTCGGTCATATATTGGCTGATTTGAGCTGGTACGGCTCAGTTTCCTTTGCCATGGCTCGAGGTAAGAATTTTATAAGCGATAAGGCCTATAGGACTATTTTAACACTTTGTGGTTCTATTCTTATCTTCTTTAGCGTTTTCTTCATAAAGTCTGGGTTGGAAGCCCTTCTGTAATGGTAAAAAGCCATAAATTTGTTAAGATTTTAATCACAATTAAGAGTTGTCGACTCGGATGGGAGACGAAATTCTCATTAAGAAGCAAGAGATCCGTAAGAGGCTATGGTCAGAGATGGAGAGGAAAGGCATCGCAACCTTTCCTTTACCATGTTTTGGGCGCATACCAAACTTTAAGGGCGCTGAACTCACTGCATTAAAACTTCAAAGTATAAGCGAGTACAAGAATGCTTCTTCTATAATGGTAGGCCCCGACTCTCCTCAAGCCCCTGTTAGAAGGCTTGCTTTACTCGATGGTAAATTATTGGTCATGCCTAGTCCTGGTTTAGAGTCTGGCTATTTGATCATAAGACCTAGTAGAGTCAAGGGCAAAGAAAAGGAGGCTAGCACTATAAGAGGAGCCTTCAAGTATGGAGAATCGACTAATGCTCCTCCGCCTTTAGATTTGATCCTTGAAGGTTCAGTGGCTGTAGACTTGAATGGATATAGATTAGGTAAAGGGAAGGGCTTTGGAGATAGGGAGATATCATTGGCTGAAGACATAGCTAAGAAAAGCATTACTGTAGTTACCACTATCCATGATATACAGATAGTAGATTTCGTGCCAAGAGAGGAGCATGATAAGAAAGTTGACATCATAGTCACGCCTACTAGAATAATAAGAATCTCTTCAAAAGCTTAAACTGACTTGAATTTTTGTGATAAATTTTTCCAAGCGATCAGAATGAGATCAGTATTAAAGTTCTCTAAAGTCTGTTCATCAGAACTATCCAAAGACATTTTTAACCGCTTGATTGATTAGGATGAGAGATATGAAGTTAAAGGCGGTTCTTTTTGATTTCGATGGCACAATAATCGATCTTAATTTCAAATATGAAGAATCCCGCATGGCTATTTTTAAATTTCTCAAAGAATTAGGCTTTAATATATCGTTTTTCACTTTACGTGATACTGCCCAGACTATCTTAGAAAAAGTTGAAAGGCAAATAATAGAAAAATCCATAAATGTAAAATTATCTGATATCAAGAACAAGATCTGGTTCATCATGGACAAATTTGAAATCGAAGCTGTTAATTCTTCTGAATTGTTAAGGGAAACGGAATCTATCCTGGATTTTTTATCAGAAAAAGGAGTCAAAAAGGGTTTAGTTACTAACAGCGGGAGGAAAGCTGTTCAACTTGCTTTGATAAAGCATGGCTTGGAGAATAGTTTTGATGTTATAGTAACAAGGGATGAGGTTGACAAGCTAAAGCCTTTTGGCGATGGCATAAAGTTAGCTTTAAGAGTAATAGACGTCCAAACTGAAAATGCACTATACGTAGGAGATAGCATTAACGATGTTCTTGCTGCTAAAGATGCAAATGTATACTCTATAGCCATAGGCAGATGGCCTCAACATATCGAAAAATTAAGGAAGTTATCGCCTTCTTATATTGTCAAATCTTTGAGTGAAACTGCAGATTTGTTAAAACAATTGATGGATTAAATCTTGATAACATCTGAAGCAATTTTTGCTCTAGCCAATAGCCTTGCCAATCTTATAGGCTCTGGTATTGCGCCTTGAATGGTGAATTTATCAAGGATTCTTTTAGAAACATCTAAAGAAATCCCGTAAGGTCTGATGTAAACTACATGATTTGTATGAAGTCTTATAGCCTCTCTTGTACCAAGTCTATTATAGGCTGATAGTTTTTTCTCCCAAGAATTTGGGAAATGATGCTTTATATGAGGTTCAAGCCCCTCAGACTCCTCAAATGTTATGCTTATCACTGGCATATTTGTCCTATCTCCTAAAGAGTCTATATCAATGATGTTATACATGCTTATGACGCTCCCTCCTAACATGATCACGTTGATGTCATTCCGATTCAGCCTTCGGAACATGCCTACAATTTCGTCTGTCGCATCATCTCCCCCTATCTCTGCACTTCCAAATACGAAACCATCTACGATCAGATCACTTCTCATAACTACGCCTGCCAGTACGCTTCTTTTACTTTGGCTTTTTCTAAAGCTTTCAGCTATCCCTAACGCTCTAACGCCCTTCTTCTCAACGTGAATTCTCATGACATTACTATAATTAACATGGGAATTTAATAAAACTGACTGAAGCTCATCAGAATAAAATCTTTCCCGATCAACAATATCTCCACTAAGTTCATGGATGCATTCTAGGTCTAATTTGACAACCTATAAAAAAAGTAAATTCTATTAGAAATATTTTTAATCGTAGAGATAATCATTCAGGCATGACTTTACGTGATACTTTGGACACGGGATGGCTTTTGACACATAGTTCAAACTTGTCTCTCCAGCCAAAAGGTGTCTTTAAAACATCATAATTCTTAGAATTGAGATGAAGCTTTACATCGTCTATTATTCTCTTAGCTATTTGCGGAGATGACAAATCGTCCGATAGATGTGCAAAAGAGTGCAAAGCGATGTTCTTCTCTTTAACCTGCCTTGCTATATTCATGATTTCTTCTGCAGATTTCTTGGCGACTTTTGTTGGATCTTTCTCATCAACTTTTTCTGAGCTGATTAGTACAACAAGAACTGATTCATCAACTTTCCCAGTCATCTCCTCCTCGTCGACTTCCTCGGAAAGGCGAGTTCTCCCAACCACTTCGTATCTGAAATAGTCACAATGGAGCATGAGCAATCTCAATTTTGTATCTTGTTTAAATGATATCAAAAATGGTTATTTGACTTTAGAGTTGTTAAAATCAAATCTCTTCAATTGATAGCTTTGGAACTTTATCAGGGAAATGGACTAGACCCACAAATGCGAAAATCATGGTTGCATGCAGTCAGTATTTAGAATAAAATTAGTCAATTGACTAAATTGCATGATTGAATTTTTAGGTGGGATAATGTTTTTAAGCAAAAAATTATTAAGTATGCCCCAAAGAAATGGTTGAAGTCGCTTATCATTACCTTCCGAAAATAGAGGTTTCAACTCCTATCATCGACCAGCAAGTCCTTTATGATCTGGCCACAAAATATGGTACTCCATATTTTATTATAGATGAAGCTACACTTCGCTCGAAATTGAGGGAACTGAAAGATGGATTCAAAGATTTCTTTAACCCTGTCAGAATCGCCTTTTCTATGAAGGCTAACTTTAACCCTTCAGTTATAAAGGCCTTTGTTTCTGAAGATGCCCTCTTTGATGTCACATCCATAGGCGAATTATTCTTCTACTTAAATTGTGGCGGAGCAACTGAAAACGTTATTTACACAAGCGTCACAGAGACCAAAGAGGAGTTTTGTGAAGTACTGGAAAAGGGTGTTAGACTTATAGTAATTGGCTCATTCAACGGTCTTTTAAACCTGATCGATGCCGCATCAGAAAAAAGAATTATACCAAGTGTGATGATTAGAGTCAATCCTGAAGTGGGCGTAAAAGCTGAAGTAAGAGCAAGCTATAGATATGGTAAATTTGGGGTACCTTTCAACGGTCATACTACAGACAGCGCATCGAATTTGCTAAGAAAGATTATTAACAGCAAGAACTTGATCTTCGAGGGCTTTCACTTTCATTTAGGTTCTCAGATAGAGAATCCCATATGCTTTGTTAACGCTTTAGAAAAACTAGAGACATTCATCCTAAAAATGCGTAAAGAGTTTCCTGACCTACATATTAAGATCATAGACATTGGTGGTGGCACTCCTGTGTCATATGGCACTCCTGTACCCAGTCCATCTGAAATCGGTAGTATTGTAACCAAAAAACTCAACTCAATGGTTCAAAATCTTGGAGATCAATTCACGCTTATTGTTGAGAGTGGAAGGTTTCTATCTGCTGAAGCTTCTATCTTAGTCTCAAAGATAATAAACCTAAAGGTCTACGAAGGGCATAAGTTCATCTTTGTCGATGCGGGTTATCATTTGCTTTTGGATGCTGCCCTACTTCGTCAAGAATATCCTCAGGAGGTCGTGCCCTATGTAGAGGATACAGAAAACCTAAAGATCAATCTCGCAGGTAGACTATGTGATACTTATGATATCTTTCCTCTATCCCCTGCTTCTAAGCTCTCAGGAGCTGAACTAGGCAAGCTAATAATATTCAGAAATGTTGGTGCCTATTCTATAGTCTTCAATATGCCATTCCATTGTCAGACAAAACCTCCTATATTGTTTAGGAAAACAAACGGTGAATTCGTTTTAGCCAGAAAAGGTGAAACCATAGAGGAGCTTTTCGAAGAGGAAGGCGGCAACATTAACACTGGAGTTTAATTAGCCTTTCAGTCCATCACATTATTTTTTATTATTTCTATGATAGGCGGATTATATTAGGAAGTTAAACAGTATCTTAGATAAGATATTGATGGAAAAAATGAAAAATTTACTTCATCAAAGAAACTATCAGAGGTAAAACTTCCGACCCCTTTAAGGTCTTTAAGCTACCTTTGGAAGCCTCTTTTTCAGTAAACCTGCATGTGCCATCTTTGGCTTCACTAATTCCAGATATGAGCAATGGTACAGGATCTGCGCTATGATTCTTAATCTGACAAGGCGTCGAATGATCTGCAGATATGGCGATTATAATGTCATCTAAACTGATAAGATTTATCAAAGTTCTAAAGAACCTTAAATCAATGTCTTCTATCACCTTTTTCTTCAAAAAGGCATCTCCATCGTGTCCTGGTTCATCAGGTCCTTTTATATGCACATAAACACAATCATAACTCTTTAGTAACTCGGCAGCCCTTTTCGCTTTTATTTCATAATCCTTGATTCCACCAGCCTCAACCTCTACCATGCCAGTTAGCCTTGCTATCCCTCTCTCTACAGGCATGTCCAATAAGCATGCGAACTTTAAGCCGTACTTTTCATCAAGCCTCTTAAGTCTTGGTAAAGAATTTCCTGCATCTCTTAACAATATTGCATTGGCAGGCTTCTTGCCAGATTTCTCCCTAGACAAATTTACAGGATGATTTTTTAAAACTTCAATCGATTTTTCAGTAAATTCATTAACCAAATCGGCAGATAGCTTTGTTTCAAATCTATCATCTAAGGCTTGAACCCTCTGTAACTTTAGAACCTCTTGCTCTGTTTTTGCAACCCCAATCCCTCTCAATCTTAAGTATGCTGGATCTGAATTAGATATGTTCGATGATAATAATACGCCTTCCACTCTGATCGATAAAGCTGCTCTATGGGCTACAGTCGATACGAATTCAAAAGAAGTCTTTGGATGAGATAGTTTTACCAGTTTGTTGATAGATTCCGCAAGTATCTCGGCTTCTTCGCTTGATAAATCTCTTCCAGCCCTTCTATCTAATATAGTCATACCTTTGTCGATGGTGGCAAAATTAGCCCTTAGCGCAAGGTCTCCGTCTCTAAAATCAACTCCTGAACCAATAACCTCTATAACTCCTCTTCCAGCATAGCCTTCTTTGAATTCATAGCCAAGCATGTTGAATACAGCTATATCTGATTCAGGCGCAATACTCTTGCCTACGGGATAAACAAGACCGCTGAACCCTTTTCTAGCCAAAGAATCTAAATTCGGTGTATATGCTGCCTCAAGAGGCGTAATATAATTTAGCCTAGGGTCGGGCCTATCGCCCACACCATCAAGCAGAACATAAACTAATCTACTCATGGCTTATCATCGTTATTCTAGCCATAAGAACTTGTCGAGGTTTGCTGAAGCTTTGACTTTCTCATTCTCTGGACTATTGTAGCTACTTTTCCTTCAAAATCTGTGAAGACTGAATTAAACACGGCAAAGGCTTCGGCTGGAGAGCTATAATATGGTCGCGCTAATTCTGACCCTTCTTTATTTGACATATAAAGAAGATAATCGCTTTGCTGGAAGAGCCTCCATATCTTAGTAATGCCCGCATCATTAATCTCTTTTATATAAGGCGCTAGATTCAAAATCCTATCGAAGCTTATTCTTTGCATCGGATTATCTAACCATGGACTCATATCTTTACTATTCGCCCAAGATATAGTCTTAACTTCTGGGATTACAATGGTCCCAGTCGGTTGCAGATTTCTTATGATTTCTGTTGGTATGCCCCATTCTAAATTATCTTTTTTAGCTACCTCTATTGGCAACTTCTTTAGAAATTCGAATATCCCTGTATCTTCAGCATTGTATTCGCCAAATGTCTCTATCTCTAAAGCAATCGATATGACGTCTCCAGGCGTAGCAGCAAGCCAATCACAATACTTTTCAGCCGTTAAAGGGAATTTATCCCATGTATTATCCGAAAATCTGAAAGTTATGTCATCTGACAATCTATGATGCCTAAAGAACAATTTAAGTCCCTTATCGCCTGGCGAAGAATATACATAATTGGGAGACTTCCAATCAAGGATATTATCCACTTCTTCTGTCAGGACTCCTTCGTAACCAATTTTCTCTACAGCTTTGGCTATAGAATCATTGTAAATAAGATCAGTATTTTGGAAAATATTTGGTTCTATTCCAAACAATTTCTTCATTAGTTCACGATGCTGTCTGACCTGTTCAATAAACTCTGTCATATGTTCTGGATAAACGCCGGCTAATGAGTGATAGTAATTTCCTCCAAGGATCTCTACATGTTTTGTGGCAACTAGCTTTCTTAAAATCCCTATCAATTCAGGCTTATACTTTATGGCTTGTTCAACGAAAAGTCCACTCAAACAAAGAGACAATTTAAAGGGTTTATCTGACTTTTCAGTAGAAATTATCATTTCCAGTAAATAATTAAGAGTTGGATTGTAGCATTTCTTGAATAATCTGTTGAAAACTTCTTGGTTTAATTTATCATCAAAGTATCTATCCATTAGGGATGCTCCTTCTGCCATCCTTTTAACTCTCTCATAAGGAAACGCTTTGTTGAGCCTTATAGGTTGATGCATAATAAGATAGAGACAAATATGCTTACTATCTACATGAACATCTCTTTCTTGCATCTCCGAATTACTCGAGTTTTTCATCTGGTTGTAGGTTCTTATCTGCCTTTATAAGCATAAAAGCATAAGAGCTTATGGGAGTTTGTATAAACATGTAACCTTTTTTCATATTAAACTACTAATCATCATGCACATATTCTAAAACATCCATAAAGACTATTAATCGTAATACTTAAGATAAGTAAGATAAAGATTGGGCGAGCTTAGAAAAGATTACTTTACTGATAGATTAGCAATAATCACAAAAGGCGTAACTGAACGCTCTATGGCTCTTAGATTTGAGGAAGAGATTAGTAAGAAATGCCCCTACTGTCCTGGTCATGAGGATATGAGTTTACCAGCAGAACTTGTACTCGTTCAGAGAGAAGGGGCTTTAATTAAACTTGCTGATACGGAAGGAGAAATCATAAAAGATTGGTGTGTGAGAGTCTTGCCCGATAAATTCCCTGTAGTGGCTCTCGACGCTGCTACTACATATGGTGATGAACCTCTTTATCGCGAACCCGCTTATGGTTATCATTACATCGTTGTAGCTAGCCCAAAACATGATGAGTTCTTTTCAAGGATGAGTCTAGATCAATGGGTAAACGTGCTCTCAGTAGTTCAAGATAGGGTTAGATGGCTATATGGCCAAAAAAACGTGTCATATGTCTCAATTTTTGCTAATCATGGGAAGAATGCTGGCGCTTTGGTCGAGCATCCACATCTTCAAATTATTACTTTACCTCGCTTGCCTCCTGTTATAGAACAAGAGGCATCTAAAGTACAAAAATCTATGAGTGAATTGGGTATCTGCCCCATGTGTAATGTATTGCACATTGAATCAGGCGGTCCAAGACAGATCCTTGCTACAGATCATTTTATTGCCTTTAGTCCATGGGCCCCATCCTATGCTTTTGAATACTGGATTTTCCCAAAGAAGCATCAGACTAGCATCCTTAGAATCACTCAAAAAGAAATCAAAGATTTGGCGTTGACACTGAGATCAACACTAGGTGGCTTATCCAACGTTCTGAACGATCCATCTTACAGTATGATATTCCATATATCTTCTGAGAAAAAAACTACAAGACAACTTCATTGGCATATAGAGATTTACCCGCAGCACAAAAGGCTGAACGGTTTTGAGATAGGTACAAAGACATACATAAATCAGCTTTCGCCAGAGCAGGCAGCTGAATTGCTTGGCAGTGCATCCAGGAAGGAGCTTGCAAAACTTCTTGGCATCTCTTAAAGTGGAAAGTAGGTGAAAAAATCTATGACAAAACAGAATCTGAAAGCTGTAATCCTGGCGGGAGGTCTTGGGACAAGACTTCATCCATACACCCTCTTTATGCCCAAGCCCATGTTGCCATTGGGAGATAAGCCTGTTCTTGAGCACTTGATATCTTGGCTATACAATAATGGAATAAAAGAGATGGTTATTTGTGTGAGCTATTTGAGAAGAATGATAGAAGATTATTTCCGAGATGGGAAGGAACTAGGAGTTAAGATCGCCTATGCAAGGACAAATACGCCCATGGGTACAGCAGGTCAATTGAAAAGTGCAGAGAAGTTCATAGATGGAACTTTCTTATGCGTTTATGGAGATTCAATTTATGATTTTGATGTGAAAGATATGATAGACTTTCATTATAAAAAAAAGGCACTAGCAACCATAGCTTTGTTACCATATAAAACAACTCTAAAGTACGGTTTCATAGATATCGATAAAAATGAACTCGTTAAGAAATGGAGAGAGAAGCCTAGCATAGAAGGCCTAATTAACATTGGTTGCTACGTCATGGAGCCAGAGTTTCTAAATTATGTGCCAAAAGATACCAGGTTAGGAATGAATTTTGCCTTCGAGAAAGCCATAGAAAAAAAGGAGAAAATATATGGCTATAATGCTAAAGGCAACTTTATAGATATTGGGGATAAGAGAGGCTATATTGGAGTTTATAAAAAGTTTCTAGGTAAATTGGGAGACATACTTTGACATAGAATTCGGCTTAACTTGGCTACGATCAAATCTTATCTTGATTTAAAATCATGCAAAAGTTTACCGTTTCTTGACGACTCAGTCAAATGCCTTTATCTCATTTGTTCAGATTAACTCTGAAACATCATCGTCGTCTTAACTATTATCTCTTTTCGCGTTATTATACCTTATTTTCCTTTTGAGGCTATCAAGCAAGGCTATAATATCTCTTAAAGAATATATGAGATAATCTGGCTCCGACTTAACCAAAATTTTGATAGTTGATACCCCAGTCGGTACAGCCACAGAAATGACTTTAGCTATCTTCGCTGCAAGAATGTCTATGACGCTATCTCCAACATATATTGCTTCTTTTGCATTAATTCCTAAAACTTCTATAGCCTTTTTTATGCTACCTCCATCTGGCTTTAGTTCCTTTGAATCCTCCCTTGTGATTATTACATCGAAGAAATCATTCAATCCAAACTTTTTTGTGACAATGCTTGTTGCTTTACGCCCATTATTCGTCACTATTGCCAACTTCAGCCCAAGATTTTTGATTTTAGCTAGAGTTTGAAGTGCATCAGGCTGAATACTTGTTTCATTTGCAGCCTTTAATTCTATCTTCTCCAGAATGTCCCAGAAAGACTTTTTCAGATCTGAGAAGGTTCTTATATCGGTACGCTCTTCTATCATCTTAAGCATAGAGTATAAGTTTAATTTTTCAGACAAATTATCAATGTTTATGCCTTTTCTTCTTATCGCTGCAATAGCCTCTTTTCGGGCTCTTATGAAATCTAATGTGAATTTTACCAAGGTTCCATCGAGATCAAAGATTACTGCCTTTATGCTCAAACTCTCCGCCATAACCTTGGATAAGTCAAGGATATTAGCATGTTGTTATCAAGGAAATTTATGGCAACAGTTTCTGACAGGGTTTTATTGTTATTGTCGATAAAGGAAGAAGGGAAGAGTATAGGCATAGATCATATATTCGAGAAAGTTCGTAGAGATGTATTGTTCACAGATAAAAGAGAGATCGATAAAGATGAAGTGGAGAGGACTGTAAAAGACCTGATCTCTAAAGGACTGGTAGAGCGTTTTGATAATGGTTACTCTTTAAGCGAAGAAGGAGAAAAGACCATGGAAAAGATAATCCTTGAAAAGGAGAAGGAATTGAACCGCTCTTACACCATGATCTGGTTGGCTAAGAAATACTATCCTTATGTTGCGAGGCTCATGATCCCCTTCCTTAAGGATAGAGCAATATCTGCTGTAAAAATATTCTCTGGGAAGAAGGACCCTATAAAAGAAGTGGATGCCATATTCGTGCGTTATACAAAGTATAAGCCTAAGCCAGTTTTTATAACCATAGATTCAGAGAGTAAGCTCATGTCATTGGTTTTTGATCACTGTATAGATTTCATACCCTATGTGCATAAAATCGATGTTCATGAGCCAGATTTCTTCATTCTCGATCTTGATGCAGGATCAGAAATATTAAAGAGTCAGAAGGCCTTTGATTTTATAAAATTCGTTACTTTTGAATTATCGAGCCTACTTATAGAGCTAGATGTAGCGCCTATAGTTAAATTTAGTGGTTCAAGGGGCTTTCAGATATGGGCTAGCTTTGACAATAGTGAATTAAGGGATAGAGGAGATTTATTCAAAATTTATAGAGAGATAGCCATGGCCATTCAAAACAAATTGGAAGAAAGACTTCAAAGTAAGATTGATCAAATGGTTTCCATCTTTCCAGATATAGTGCATCGTGGCAAACAGATAACAACATCAACAGTTGCTCACAAAGAGGAAAGAGCTTCTCAAATTTTGGTAGACTGGTCATCTTTAAAGCCAATGGGAGATGTAAGGGCTCCTTTTTCAATTCATTACAAGACAGGCTTAGCATCCTTGCCCATTCCTAAAGATAAGATAAATGATTTTGATGTAAAAGAAGCTCATCCAATAAACATCATCAAAAATCTTGGAAGATATGAGAAAGCAGCAAATATGAAAAAATGCAATCCTCCAAAGCTAGTCTAAAGAGATCTTTCATAGTTTATTTATATGCATGATATGACTATACTTTTGAAGGAAGCATATCATGAGCACTTATAATCTTCCTATGCTAGAAGTCTTGAACCTTTGGAAAAGTTACAACGGTCATCAGGCAGTAAAAGGACTCGATCTTGATGTTAAACGAGGAGAAATCTTCGGATTGCTAGGCCCCAACGGGGCTGGTAAGACAACTACGCTGAAAATAATAGTAGGGCTCTTAAGGATGGATAAAGGGATAGTCAAAATCGGTGGAGTAGACATATTTGAGCAACAATACGATTACAAAAAGCATGTTGGCTACTTGCCCGAGAACCCTACTTTGCCTGAGTACTTGACCGCTGAGGAATTTTTAGGGTACGTAGCAAAGATAAGAGACATTCCACCAAATGAAATTAAGGAAAGGATCGACTACCATCTTAATCTCTTCAACCTTGAAAAAAGAAGAAAAGATCTCATTGTTACATTTTCAAGAGGCATGAAGCAGAAACTAGCCCTCTCAGCCGCTTTAATTCATGAGCCATCCCTCCTAATCTTAGACGAACCTCTTATAGGAATAGATCCAACAGGGCAGCACCAAATCAAAATCAAGTTGAAGGAAATGGTAAAAGAAGGGCGTTCAGTTCTTGTTTCAACACACATGGTCGATACAGCAGAAAGGCTTTGTGATAGAGTAGGCATAATAAATAACGGCAGAAATGTAGCCTCTGGTAGCTTAGAAAAGTTAAGGCGCATAGCTGAGATGGGCGAGGACTCCACTCTAGAGCAGATATTTCTGAAGCTGACTGAAGAGGCTGAAGAAGTTGTCGAGGAGAAACCTGTGCGAAGGAGATTATTCGGTCTATTTAGGAAGAGAAGATAATGGGAAAGATCACAACTATTTTAATCTTCAAAATAATGCAGTACTTTGGTCCCCTCAGATCATCAAAGGCTAGTCTTCTTTTAGGCATCTTGACGTTCTTAGGTCTTAATTTTGTAGGATTTTTCTTTGGCTTAGGTTTACCTAGTACGCCTTTTTGGACAGAGCCTGATCGTCTAATTGACATACTCTCAGCCTTCCTCTCTGTATTCCTTGCAATAAGTCTAGTCTTGAGCTTAAGAGGAGGAGTTACAGCTTTTCAAGCAGAGCTGGACTTCTTCTTTACTTCGGCCATAAAGCCCAGACAGTATGTTTTGTCAGACCTGATCTTTCAATTCATAGTCCTTCACCTTCTATTTTCGCCCTTCATTCCTTTTATCATAGGTTTGGCTTTGAGGTTAGGCATAACTGCTCTGACTGCTTTGATTGCAGCTTTTATTTACGAAATGTTTGTCTTCCTAGTGTTACTGAGCATGCAATCTCTTGGTATTCTAAATCTCATTACCCCTCACAAGAGGACTAAGGTCTTGATTATAGCAATAATGGTTGCTCTCATCTTGCCGAGCTTGAGTTTTATACACTCTTTTCCTCTGAAATATTCTGATTTACCATATCCATCTACTTTTGCAGCAAAAGCAATTGTCCATTTGTTAGAGCAAAGTCCCGTTGAATTGTTGAGCATATTTTCTCTCGGAGCTTTTATTGCCATTGCTTTTATTTTTCATTACATAGTATCGAGAAAGGACCTTTTTTATTATGTCAGACCCACTGTGATGCTATCCTTTTTTGAGAGCAGACCCCAGGCTCAAGCTATTCAGCAGAGGAGGATGCTTGAAAGATTTGGACCCATGACGACCTTTCTGACCCTAGACCCTACAAAAGGTTCATTGACAAGCTTTATGATAAAAAAGCATTTCATACGTATAATCAGAGATGGAAGTCTACTCCCATTGATCATACTCTTCGTAGTTTACGGAGCAGTTAGCATGCTTTCTCTGAACTTTTCACTAACCTCAAGTGCAAGGGAGATTGAATCAGCTCTTTTCACTTTGACCTTCTACAGTGCTTTGGTTCCTTCTATGCTGGCTATGTCATGGAACTCTTATGAAAGAGAAAATCTATGGATACTTTTGACTTCTGGTGGGCGAATAATCGAGTACTTTAAATCCTTCTTTGTAGCTTCTTTAGTTCTTGCCCTCATCATGCCTTGGGGGCTTTTAATTATCTCCCTTCCGTTCATTGGCCTATCATCCTTATGGCTTATATTAAGTGCACTTGCTATTGCTTCCTTCTCTTCTGCTTTTGCAATTCTAACTTTAATCTTAATAAGTGTACCAAAGGAAGGTAGCCTATCTGCTGGGTACCTTTTTGTCATAATCCTGCCTATAATAGGTGCTTATATTGGGGCCTCACCGTTTCTGGCTATGCTGGTAATAGTTTCAGACTATCTGATACAGTCTCAATTATTATTCGCTGTAATTCTAATAGGATATCTAGCATTAGCATTGTTCGGGCTTTTAAAACTGATAGAAAAGAAGGCCAAGTCCATCAAGATATGATTTGGTCATTTAACGATTAAAATCATATCAAGCATACCATCAAGCTCATTAAGAAAATTAGAGAATTTATCAATTGGCACTATAGGAACCTTGCTTACAAAGAAGACTTTCTCGCTACAGAGTGTGACTATTACAGGAATTACATACAATAAGTTAAACTTTTTAGCTTCATCGGCCCTTAGTAGATTCTCAACTCTTTTTATCTGGGCTTCTGCCATCTTTGATATGCTTGATGCTCCCATCGAACGATGCCAGTGCTTACAATCTATGGCCAAACCCTTTCCATCTTTAACTGCCAATACGTCTATCTCTGCCCTGGGATGCTTTAGCCTAAAGTTCTGATGAACTATGTAGCCATTATATATCATAATAGTAGAGATGAATTCTTCGAAGTCCCTCCAGCTCAAGACTCTTGAGACTTCATCAATACTCGAACCTAGCCTTAAGGCTAAAACTGAAACCAATAATTTTGCTCCCTTTTCGAATTCAACAGCATTCCCATCAAACTTAGCTACATTCTCGCCTTCAAGAAAGATCAATATTTCTTTTAAAACTTCAAAACCTAGCCCACTTTTAGAAGCAATCTTCATCAAATCATGCTTACCATCTACAATAAATGGAATCAGTTTGATTAAAGCAACAGGCCTCGTCTCGATCTCCTCTGACCAAATTCTTTTATTTCGAAAGTACAATGTAAAAATTTATCTATTTAGTTATTAAGCCTAGAGCGAGAACTAGGACATGAGTGAAGAAAAATTTCAAAACGACCAAAACGATCAAATTAATAGGAAAAATTTGATCAAGGCAATTACTTATATTGCAATCTTAATAGCCATCATGAGCATCATCTGGCTATTACCAAGAGTCGCTTTGGGGACATCTACACCCTTCTTCAGCGTATCTAGTGAGAGCATGATTCCTACTTTAAATGTTGGCGATTATATAGTGATTAAGTATGAGCCATTTAATGAATTGAAAGTAGGCGACATAATAGTATTCCATAGTCCTATAAATCCTAACGATATAATAGTACATCGCATCAACGATACCAAAATTTACATCGGGCAAGAAGTTCTAATAACCAAAGGGGATAACAATCTTTACCCCGATCCTTGGTATGTGGAGCAAGAACATTATATAGGAAAATATACAGGGTTCAAAATTCCTTATTTAGGTTATCTTGCTTTGCTCTTCCCTTTTCCTGTTAATTACATATTCATCATAATTGTGATTTTGATAATATTTCTTATTGAATTTCTACCTGAAAAGAAAGAAAATAAGATGAAGTCTTAACTATTTAAATAGTATTTAAATACTAGTCTATCTTAAATGAGGTGATCTTCTTGCCAATTACAAAAGCTATTGTAAGTATAGAAAACGTAGTCGCTTCTGCCACTGTTAATCAAGCTATCGATTTAAACATTATTACAAGGCTCTTTCCAGACGTTGAGTATCGCCCAGACCAGTTCCCAGGACTTGTATTCAGATTAAAGGCTCCTAAGACCGCTACCTTAATCTTCAGTTCCGGTAAGATGGTGTGCACAGGCGCAAAGTCTGAGGATCAAGCCATAAAAGCCGTCAAGACCGTTGTTAGTAAGTTAAGAAAAGGTGGCGTTGAGATACTAAACGATCCAATCATAGAAATACAGAACATAGTCGCCTCGGCAAGTCTTGGCGGAAAGGTTCATCTTGAGGAAGCAGCCAGACTATTGGAGAGATCCATGTATGAGCCTGAACAGTTTCCTGGCTTGATCCATAGGATGATTGATCCTAAGACAGTCATACTCTTGTTCGCGAGTGGGAAGCTCGTATGTACGGGCGCAAGAAAAGAAGCTGACGTCTATAAAGCCGTTAATAATCTCCATGACTTGCTTGAGGAAAAAGGGCTTATGCTATATTAACACTATTTTTTATTGTTTAGTTTTCACCATGCCATATATTGCCTTTTTTTGATCCTCTCTAATTACGTCCATCTCATAGAGGAGGTCTGCGAGCTCAGTTATCTTAGCGAGAGCCTTAAGCCTTATACTTGAGGCTGCTAACCTCTCCCTTCCTCCTTCCATTCTATCTATCAAAACCAAAGCATCTTCTACAATTCCTCCCTCACTTCTTATAGCTTCGGTAGTTCTTATAATTGAGCTACCTGTGGTTACAAGATCATCTAAGATCAAAACCTTCCAACCAGGTCTCAACAGGCCCTCAACTCTCTTTTGAGTACCATGCTCTTTTGGCTCTTTTCTAACGTATAAAAGAGGTTTTTCGAGCTTGTATGCTACTGCTGTAGAATAGGTTAATCCAGCGGTGGGTATTCCACCGATGGCGTCTATTCTATCTAGACCTATCATGTTTTCAAGGGCTTCAACAAATGCATCAATTATCCTCTTGAAGATTTCAGGAAGGCTGGGTACTATACGAAGATCGATATAATAAGAACTCATCTTTCCACTTGTGAGAGTAAAAGCTCCGAATCGGAGAGCCCCTGTCTTAACAAGGACTCTCCCAAGCTCCCTAATCAATTCGACTCTTCTCTTATCCCAGCTCAAAAAGAATCACTTTTCTCTACATACTTATTTATTTATATAAAGATAGTTTAACTTTTTTTGTAAATGGAAATCTGGTTACCTTATGGTCGAGTTGAAGTTTCCGTTGACATAAGAGCTGAAAATTTAGCAGAAGTGTTAGAGTCAAATTTACAGAAACTCGATGATCGATCTCTTTATGAGAAATTAAATAGCATTGAAATCACAGGGAAATCGATGATAATGCTGTGCGATGTGACAACTGCAACGCTTAAGGTTTTGAAGTCTCTCATGGATTTGCAGATGGAAAAAGGCAGATCGAAAGATATCGTCATAACTGTCCAGAAAAATCATCTTAAAAGAGTGAAGAAAGCCCTTGAAGAGAAGTTTGAGAACATCATTGCCATCGGGGAACCTCTTTTAGATTCTGGTATAGCTGATGGTTTTCCAGTTAAAGTGCCCAAAATCTTTTCAGAGTATAGAAAGGTCATGATCTCGGAAGTTAGCTTTGACCCATTGTTCGGCTTTGGAGGAGGACCTTCTTCTCTCATTAGAGCCATAGACCTTAAATTGGTAGAAGAAGCATTCAAGAGACGCCTTGACGACAACCCTAATCCTGGATCGGATACGAACGCAGCTTGGTTTGCATCAAGAGTGGCAGAGGAAATTGGCGAAATCTATTCGATAGAAGTTCTAAATACAAAAGGCGAAGTTTCAAACATATTTCTTAGCGACATAATTGATGCCCATTTAGAAGCATCGAAGAAGCTTTACGAATCTGGGAAGAAGGTTCTACATCAGCCGGCCCGTGCGATGGTCGTAAGTTTAAGCGATCCTTCAAAGAGCTTGACTTTATCCTCGTCATTGAAATCACTTTGGAATGCCATAGGAAGTTTAGATGAAAAGGGAATAGCTGTTCTTTTAGCAGAGTGTTCCGAAGGTCTAGGCTCAGAGGCCTTCAAGCTTTATGTTACGAATAGGTTGAAGTTAGAGGAGTTTATCAAACATGGAAAGTACGTTATAGGTCTTGAAGATTTATTGTATCTCAAAAATGCTCTACAATCGCATAATATTTTGCTTGTCTCTACTTTACCAAATTATTACTCAGAGACAAAGCTAGGATTACGCACTTTTAAGAAAGTTAGCGATGCCTTAGATCATGTAATAACTAACCTTGGGGCGAGAGTAAAGCTATGTGTAGTGGTAGACGCATCTAACACTCTTTTAATGACTCAAAACCATTAATCAATTTAGAATAAGATAAGCGCAGGACATTCCAAGTTCGACCCTTTTCTATTATGAATCAAGTTTCTTACGGTTTCCAAACCTTTAAAAGTTTTAAAAACCTATTTGTGGCATAAGAATCACGTGATGGAGTTGCAGAAGGTATCCCTTAGGAAGATAGGCGATTACACGATAAGAAGGTGTAAAAGAGAGGATATGCCTCTTGTCATCTCGATAAATTTGACCAGCTTACCTGAGCATTACTCCGACCTTTTTTTCGAAGAAATTTTGAATGAATTGCCTGAAGCCTTTCTTGTAGCCGAAAAGGATGGCATAGTAGTTGGCTACATAATGTGCAGGATTGAGTATGGCTCATCTATCCTCCGCAAGCTTAGACTAGCTAGAAAAGGGCATATAATCTCTGTAGCAGTGCTAGAGGAACACCGCAGAAAGGGTTTAGGGCAGGGTCTGGTTGAAGAGGCATCACAAGCATTGAAGAATAGGAACTGCTCAGAAATCTACCTCGAAGTAAGGGTCTCTAACTCAGAAGCTATAAGACTCTACGAAAAGCTGGGTTTTAAGGTCGTATCTAGGCTCAGATGGTACTATCGAGATGGAGAGGACGCATACATGATGGCAAAGGCTCTTTAAGTATCTGACTCAATACTGTTCAAATGCTAGATTTAAAGCCTCTTCCATATATCAAAACGACTTTATGTCCGGCCATTCCTCTTCAATTCTTCTGCTATATCCGTGCTTCTTCAGATACTTTGCTCCCGCTGCCTTCGACTGTTATTTGCTTATCAGTAACTAGGTAAGAGACCCATTTATTTCAATTATTTTTGATAAGATTTGAATTATGCAAAAAGTAAGAGTTAGCCATTAAATTCATATTACTATAAACATCAACAATACTTTTAGCTATCTCATCGAGATTATCTCCTATATAGTATAAGTGGCTCCTACACCCTTCTTTACAGTCGCTAACTCCAAACCCTTTTATAGGCTTCGCAGTCATGCTGGCTATCTTTCTTACAATCTTACACTCATGTCCTGTATTACTCGCTGCACAAATTATCGCTTCGATGGATGAATATTCGTTGTTCAAAAGGTAATCTATGTGCCAAAAGCATTTTTTATCTTTCTTTATATGTCTCTGAATCCTCCTCATTAACCCTCCTGAACCTAAAGCGGAGCCTGTGTAGGTGTACCATCCTTTCTCAAATTTTAATGAGCCTAGGCTTCCTACTTTCAAATTTACTTTCTTGGTCAATCTTATTATAAGAGTGTATACCCCTTTGCCATTCTTGATTTCTAACTCGATTTAGACCACCTTTATTGTTTAAGTTCTAAGGGATGGGTATGGGTGAATCCTTCTCTGGTATTATGACGTTTGTAATATCTTTGAATAGTTCATGAAAAGCTTCGGGATGCTCTGTATGAATTGGTATGAGTATTTTCGGTTTAACTTCATTTACGAATCTTATCAAATCCAAAGGGGTTGCATGGCCTGAACTATGGAGGCGATACACTATTAAACCATATAAAGCTAGTGAATTGATAAAACGATCCTCATCGTACTCTTCCTCTTCGCTCACATGCTCAGAAATACTTTGTATGTAAAGAGAACCTTTTGGAGGAGTTGTACTAAAGACGTTAAACCTACCAGAATCAAGTAACACTGTTCTTTCCTTAGGATTAATTATCGCCTTATCATCAAGGATTTCCATATCCTCGTGTTTCTCTATAAGCTCCTTCTCCCATCTCATAAACCTACCTTTTGCGAAAAGCTTCACTTCATCTTTCAGCTTCGGTATGCCGTGCAATAACCTTGCTTCCAGTCCAGACCGCTTTATCTTATCAAGAATATAGGCGACTCTAGTAGTAATAGCTATGGTGCTATTAAGGCTCTTTGCGACTCTCACGAAGGCGTTAATCCTATCTATATCACTCGATTTAACTTCTATTATCGCTAATTTATTGCCCAATTGAAAACTTTTTTCAATCAATTCATGAGCGTCTTTTTCAACCTTTTCTTCGGAGCCTACACGCCCTACGTTCATGTTCGTACCCTCGACTATTAACACATCAAGATTCTCTTCTCTTAGTCTATCTTCAAACTTCTTTGATAAATTCTGAGCAGGTCCATGGAATCTGAAGTCACCAGTGTATGCAATTCTTGCTGATGAGCTTTCTATAACAAAACCATAAGCACCAGGGACGCTATGATCTACTGAATAAGGAATAACTCTTAGCCTATCGCTTTCTATCCCCGTGCCATCATGAAACTTTAAGATTTTTAATCTTGGCTCAATTTCATCCTTCTTTAGCAAATTCCAGTAAAGCTTATTCTCTAAAGTTACATCCTTTCTTGTTTCAATGTTTGAAGAATAGATTAACTCCGACATAGATCCCATATGAATGTTTAGATCACTTCTGAGAAGAGTAACAAAGCCTGAATGATCTAGATGAGGATGAGTGATGAATACGTGCTGTAAGGGACAAGCAACCCTTGGCTCTAATATCTCTGTCCCTTCATAATCAACGTACAAAGGCAATTTTTGCCTCTTCGATGTCTTTATTTCTGGCAATAGGCGAGTCTTAATCAATTCTTTTTGAACTGATTTTGTGGGCATAGTAAATGGAAATTGGAAAAACTTTCTATACTTGTCAAAGTCTTTGCCTAAGTCAAAGATGATCATAGATTCCTTATCTTCTAAAAGTATGGAGTTTCCACCTATCTTCCCTGCCCCTCCAAATAGTGTAATGTAGCAGTCTAAGGGCATAGCAACTTATAGATAAAGCAGAGTTATATTTAATTCATTATCTAAATATGAAGAACTTTTAGATGATTGGGCTAGTTAATAATTAAATAAAACAATTATAATATTTCTGAATAGCGATCAATTTGGATGAGGATTTGCTGTTATCAGTTATAGACCTTGCTCAAAGGCTTGGCGCAGAATATGCAGAAACTAGGCTACACAGAACAAAACAGTTGGGCTGTCTATTAAGAAACGGGGTTCCAGAGCCAGCTTTAATAGGAGATGCTTACGGCATAGGCATAAGAGTGATTCACTCTGGCGCTTTAGCCTTCTCCGCTACAAACGATTTATCAAAAGAGAACGTCAAGAATATGGTTGAGAAAGCTGTTAAAAGGGCTAGAGCGTCGTCGCCACTTTTAAGGCATAGGGTTCTTTTAAGTGAGGAAAAATCAATCAAAGCTGATTGGAAGTCAGAAGAGAAAAAAAGTGTAGATAATGTTGACTTTGACGACCTTTTTGGTTTATTAAAAGATATCGATAATCTTATAAAAGATGGGAAGAACGATGTCTCTTTTCCTAATAGACTACTGGCATCCTCGATCCTTCTCGAAGAAAAAATATACATTAATAGCAACGGGACGATGATGAAGAGTAGAGTACCAAGGGTGGGTTTTAGTAGTTACATTACAACCTTTTATAAAGGCAAGATTACTACCATAACCATACCTTCAGGCTATTCTCAACTTGGAGGGAGTGGTGGATGGGAGGCGATTGAGAGATTAGAGATTTTCGATTATGTTGAAAAGGAAGCTGAAAATCTTTCTCTAGCGGTTAAAAGTGAGCAGAAGCCACCAAAAGAAATAGTAGACGTGATCCTTGGTCCTCAAGTCAGCGGCATAATAGCCCATGAGTCAGCTGGCCATCCTGGAGAAGCTGATAGAATTCTTGGAAGAGAGGCAGCTCAGGCAGGTGAATCCTATCTTAAGCCTAATGATCTTGGCATCAAAATTGGAAGCAAAGAAGCCCATGTGAGCGATGACCCTACTATTCCCCATTCCAATGGCTTTTACCTCTACGATGATGAAGGAGTTCCTGCTAGGAAGAGGAAGCTAATAGATGCAGGGATAATTCGTGAATTTTTGCATAATAGAGCAACAGCCTATGAATTCAAAATCTCAAGCAACGGTTCATCAAGGGCTACAAGTTATGATAGAGAGCCCATTGTAAGGATGGCGAATACCTTCGTAGAGCCTGGTGATTACTCTCTAGATGAGCTTTTTGAGGACGTTAAGCTAGGTGTCTACATAAAATCCTTTATGGAGTGGAATATAGATGACAAACGATTGAATCAAAGATACGTTGGTCTTGAAGCTTACTTGATAGAGAGAGGAGAGATGAAAGGAACGGTAAAGAAACCCGTTCTAGAGATAACAACTCCTAGGCTATGGAGTAGCGTTGATGCAAGGGGTAAAGAAGTTGAGTTTTTAGGCGCAACTTGTGGCAAGGGAGACCCCATACAAGGAATTCCGGTCTGGACTGGGGGACCAAACATGAGACTTAGGGCCATAAGATTAGGTGAGAGGTAGATGGAGATAATCGAGCTAGCCGATTTGGCGCTAAAAGAGGCGTTAAAGCTTGGGGCAACAGACGTATCATCTATATGTGTTAAAACGAATGGAAATCTAATAAGGTTCAGCAACAACTCTATTACTGTTAGTAAGAACATAAAGAACTTAGAACTCTTTCTTTATTTGGCTAAGGATAAGAAGAGGATAATGGGTTCTTCATCCAATCCAAACATAGAAGAGATAAAAAAATTCACTTCAAACTTGATAAAGGCTTGTGAAGCATTATCGCCAAGTCCAGATTATACACCTTTACCAAGAATAGAGACTCAATACCTTTCTCATGGATTTTATGATCAAAAATTAGCTGGAGATGAGATAGATCTGGTAGAATTTGTAGAGGGCGCTATAGATGCAAGTTTACGAGCAGGAGCGAATAGAGTCGCGGGTTCTTTAATGACTTCAGAAGAAAATTTAGCGATTCTTACATCAGGCAATGCTACTGGTCAAGATAAAAGGACGAAAATATTGCTCAACGTAAGGGCTTTTTCTGGAGATGCAAGTGGCCATGGGCTGTCTTGCTCTTCAAATCTCAAAAATTTTAACCCTTATGAGGCAGGCAAGGAAGCAGGAGAGTATGCGAAAGCATCAATTAATCCCAACCCTTGGGAAGAAGGAGTTTATGATCTTATTACACTACCAACCGTAACAGCGGACATAATTCAGCATGTTGGATCTTTTGCCTCAGCATTTGCAGTAGATTCTGGCTTGTCTTTTTTGGCTGATAAGATTAATCAAAAAGTAAGCGTAAATGACTTTACTTTAAGAGACTATGGTGTAATAGAAGGAGGATTTGATGGTCGGGGTTTTGACGACGAGGGATTTCCAACACGTGAGAATGTGATAATTGAGGAAGGAGTTTTAAAAACTTACCTTCATAATAGTACTACAGCGAAAAAGTTCGGCACATCTTCAACAGGCAATGCAGGGATAATAGACCCTCACCCATGGAACCTTGTGGTAGATCCTGGGTCTATGAGCATAGATGATATGATAAGAGAAGTCAAGAAGGGCGTAATGGTAACTAACAATTGGTACACAAGGTTTCAAAATCTGAGGACTGGCGAGTATTCGACTATACCCAGAGATGCAGCCTTTCTTATTGAGAACGGAAAGATAAAGCATCCAGTTGTAGGGCTAAGAATCAGTGATAGCCTTCCAAGACAATTAGCAAATATCACAGCTATATCTAAGGAGAGAAGATGGATTAAATGGTGGGAAGTATCTGTCCCAACTCTTGCTCCTTCTATGCTTATAAAAAGCGTTGTAATAACTAAGGCTTTAGGATGACGTGAATGTCTGAGAGTAAAATATAAAAGTAAGAAAAATCGGCAATTATAATATAGGTGATCTAGATGTCTACAACAGCAATTCCGGCAGTTACATCAAGTGGGCAGCCGATACTCATCCTTAAAGAAGGATCTACGCAAACTCGTGGTAGAGAGGCTCAAAGGAACAACATAATGGCGGCTAAGCTGATAGCAGAAATAGTAAGGTCTTCCTTAGGACCAAGGGGCATGGATAAGATGCTCGTAGATACCCTAGGAGACGTTACTATAACCAACGATGGAGCCACCATATTGAAGGAAATCGATGTTCAGCATCCATCTGCAAAGATGATGGTTGAAATTGCCAAGACCACTGATAATGAAGTTGGAGACGGAACAACCTCTGCAGTAGTCCTAGCGGGGGCTCTCTTGGAGAGAGCGGAGGAGCTTATCAATAAGGATGTCCATCCAGCGGTCGTAGTAGATGGCTACAGAAAAGCTGCTGAGCAGGCTTTGAAGATTCTTGATAAGATAGCAGTGAAAATCCCTCCTGAGCAAAAGGACTGGTTGATCAAGATAGCTAAGACTAGCATGGAGACAAAGATGGTCTCCCAAGAGAGCGGAATTTTGGCAGAACGTGTAGTCGACGCCCTTCTTCAGGTTGCTGAAAAGTCAGATGGAGCATACAAGGTTGACATAGATGATGTTAAGGTAGAGAAAAAGGCAGGTGCATCTTTGGCTGAGACCCAACTCATAAAAGGCCTAGTGCTGGATAAAGAAGTTGTCCATGCAGGAATGCCTAAGAAAATTAAGAATGCGAAAATAGCCCTTATAAATGCTCCTCTTGAAATAGAAAAGACAGAATTCGATGCCAAGATCAACATAAACAATCCTGAGCAGATAAAGCTATTCTTAGAAGAAGAAAACCGTATGCTAAAGAGTATGGTGGATAAAATTGCTGAAGTAGGGGCCAATGTTCTTGTCTGTCAAAAAGGTATCGACGATATAGCTCAGCACTATCTGGCAAAGGCAGGAATAATGGCTGTTAGAAGGGCAAAGCAGAGTGATATGGACAAGCTGGCAAAGGCTAGCGGAGGCAGGGTCGTAACAAACCTTGAAGATTTATCAGCCAACGATCTGGGATTTGCCGAGCTAGTTGAGGAAAGAAAGATAGAAGAAGACAAATGGGTTTTCATCGAAGGATGCAAGAATCCGAAGGCTGTAACAATATTGATAAGAGGTGGGACTCAGAGGATCGTTGATGAGGCAGAAAGATCTGTGCACGATGCCCTTTGCGTAACAAGGGATGTTATGCAAAAACCAGCCATAGTAGCAGGCGGTGGAGCTCCTGAAGCTCATATCGCTCATGAACTAAGGGAATGGTCTCATACTCTTTCTGGAAGAGAGCAACTAGCCGTTCAAAAATTTGCAGAATCCATGGAAGTAATACCGCTCACACTTGCTGAGAATGCGGGGCTCGATCCTATAGATGCTCAGGTGGAGTTAAGGTCAAAGCATGGCCAAGGCATGGTCTGGGCTGGCATCGGAATCTTTGATGGAGGAATCATAGATACTTACGAAAGGGGTATCTTCGAGCCATTGGCTGTAAAGGAGCAGATTATAAAGTCAGCCACAGAAGCCGCTTGCATGATACTTAGAATCGATGATGTAATAGCTGCTGGCAAGATGAAGGAGACAGGAGGAAAGCCAGGCAAGGGCGCAGAAGAAGCGACACCTCCTAGTGGAGAAGACTAATCCCAAAATCCTTCCCCATTTTTTATTCCTAGCTTTTATGCTAAAAAATTATCTATTAGTGTTTATTATGCCTTGGACAAGTCTCTAAATCCGGTGTAAAACTTGCAAAAACATGATATTATAATTGTAGGTGCCGGCACTGCTGGATGTCTTGCAGGGATGGCCAGTGCTGAACATAGTTCAAAAGTTTTAATGCTTGATTGCAAAGACTTCAAGGAAATAGGTAAGAAAGTCTGTGGTGATGCTATAGGGGCTCATCATTTTAAGAATGTCAAGCTAAAGACCCCTCCGAATAACGTTGTGAGAAGTAAGTTTAATGCAATAGTTGTCTGCTCTCCATCAGGCAAACATGTCTATAAGGTTGAAGGAGAGGGTTACGCTTTAAATAGATACGAATTTGGTCGTTGGCTTTTAGATCAAGCTCTGGATAAAGGTGTAGAATTAAAGCCAAATACAAAGGTAACATCTCCTATTATAGAAAAAGATAGGGTTGTAGGAGTTAGAGCTTTGAATAATAAGACTGGAGAGGTTCAATCTTTCTCATGCAAAGTTGTTATAGATGCTAGTGGCTGGACAGGAGCTATAAGAAGAGCATTGCCTGAATTTCCTGGTCTTGTAAAGGAACCAGAATGGGCAGACTTTGATATATGTTATAGAGAGATAAGGAAGTTAAGGAATAGTGTGAATGATCCGGGTTTGGCCAAGATTTACGTGGATGCAAGGATAGCGCCAGGGGGCTATTGGTGGTTTTTTCCTCAGGGCGAAGATTTGGTGAATATAGGAATAGGAGTTCAAGGAGGCCGTGGAAACGACCCTAAAAATCTTTTTAGAGAAAATCTTTCAAACCTCCCAATCCTTAAAGATTCAGAAGTTATAGATGCAGGCGGTGGGGTTGTACCAACTCGAAGGTCTCTCCACTCTATAGTGGCTTTTGGAGCTATATTTGCTGGAGATTCTGGTTTTACAGCAAATCCCATAAGCGGTGGTGGCATAGGACCATCTATGATAGCAGGGAAAATAGCAGGAAACGTCGCTGCACAGAGCTTGAACGAAGAAGATCCTAAAAAGACTTTGTGGAAAGCTAACAAGGAATACGTCAAAGCTTATGGAATGAAGGCTGCGAGTTTAGAGATCTTCAAAATCTTCCTACAAGAATTGAGTAATGATGATTTGGAGTTTGGCATGGAGAAGAAATTGATAACAGAAGCAGATCTGACAAGGCTCAGCAATGGCAAGAATCTATCTATAAAGGAGAAAGCTGTGAGGATAATAAGAGGTCTAAGAAGACCTAGCGTTCTTATGCATTTGGCAGCAACTGCTAGCTATATGAGAAAAGTTAAGAAGCTTTATGAGAATTATCCCGACGAAGAAGGTTATGAGGATTGGTCTAAATCTGTTTATGATCTGTTCTCTGATTTTAAGAGGAAGATCAAGCCTAATTAAGGCTAAACGTAATCCTCTTTCTTACGTCGATTCCCAATTCTATTGTCAGAGTGTTTGATCGTTAAGTTCCAGGATTGGCACTTTCTTTTAATTTCTTCCTCGATCCTGACCTTGTAGAATTGTTAGACCTAGTTTTACGCGATCTTTTTATTTTCGATTCAGGCTGAATGTTTTGAGAGAGTGTATCTTCATGTTGAACGGGCCGGGCATTTTCAGACTGCGTGTTCTCGGGCTGAATGGCTAAAGGCTGTATAGAATCGTTTTGATTGGTTGGAATAATCTGAGAGGGTATATTTTCAGGCTGAGTAACTAATGGCAGTATGGGATCATTTTGAGTCGATTCAGGCGTAGCAGGAACATCTTGAGATAGCGTATTTTCATTCTGATTTACTATGGGCTGTACAGTGTCGTTATGAAGTTGCTCTTTATGAGCAACTTCCAATGTCTGTATTGACTTCTCTACTTTTGAATCTTGTTCTTTATTCTCTTCAGTTACTCTTTGAGGACCAACTTCATTTACTAGCGATGCAATTGGTGAGGATGATGGAGGCTCGATTTCTACCTTGGGAGAAGGGACAGGACTATTCTCACCTACAGATAGCGTAATAGGCAAACTTGATGTTCTAAACAACCAGCCTTTTATTTTACCTAGTATTCCCATTTCATGTTCGAATGACATTAGAATAATATGTGATGAATGGTCAACTTCTTTAAACAATTATGTTAAATCTCGACAAATGTGAACCCTCTGTTTTGGCGAATTGTGTACTGGTTTTACTGTAATAACTTAGTCATCATATTGGAGCTTGTTTCACCACATAAGCTCTCCCTACAATTCAGAATTTAACGGTACAATAGCGAGACTAGGGAATGATCTTGCTTTTTTGTTTCGTCAACATTAGAATAGGTATTTTTAAATACAATTATGAATACATTTGTCTAGATTTGTGGAAAAGAATTCAAACGCAGTTCAAGAAGCAGAAAGGAAGGTTAAATGTAGTAAAGAAGATGATAGAGCTTGGTATAAGGGTAGACGAAAATGGCAAGCTTTATGTGGGTGAGGCAGAAGTTGACGATACTGCCATTGCCAGAGCTGCTGGCGTTGATAGGAGGGTTATAAGAAGCACGACCAAACAAATTCTAGATAATTCAGAACTACGTGAAATATTCACAAGAATAAAACCTGTTGGGGCAAGCCTGGTCGAGGTAGCAAAGATTCTTGATTATAGTGTTTTAGTGATAAGATCAGACCCTCATAAGCCGGGAGTCATAGCTAGCGTAACAAGTGTTTTAGCAAAACATGACTTAGTTGTAAGACAAGCCTTGGCCGATGATCCTGATCTGGTTCCTGAGCCTTGTTTAACTCTTGTGATAGATGGCAAGATACCAGCAAAAGCCATAGATGAGATAAGGTCTTTACCATTGGTTAAAAGCTTGACAATGCTAAAGTAGTTATTAAAAACAAGATAAAATTGCTTTTTACTAACTTGTTTTCATTCTTCTTCCTATCGCTTCTAATCCGTTCATGTAAGGCTTAAGGACTTCAGGTACTCTGATAGAACCATCCTTTTCTTGATAGTTTTCCATTATTGCTATCAGCGCTCTCTCAGTAGCTATAGCAGTACTGTTCAATGTGTGGACAAAACTTGGCTTTTCGTTGGGCTTGTCTCTGTACTTTATATTTAGCCTTCTCGCTTGATAATCCAAGCAATTGGAGCAACTAACCATCTCTCTATATTTTCCTTGACCCGGCAACCAGGCTTCTAGATCATACTTCTTTGCGGCAACGGTTCCAAGATCTCCAATGCATACATTCATTATTCTATAAGGTATTCCAAGAAGCTGAAATATTTCTTCAGCATTTTTTATTAATAGTTCATGCTCTTTCCATGAATCCTCTGGTCTTGAGAATACAAATTGCTCTACCTTCTCAAATTGATGAACTCTGAAGATTCCTTTTGTATCTCTGCCATGCGCTCCTGCCTCTTTTCTATAGCAAGGGCTTATTCCAGCATACTTAAGAGGTAATTGCTTACCATCAAGAATCTCATCCTTATGAAGACCAGCTATGGCATGCTCAGAAGTAGCCAAGAGGTAAAGGTCCTCTTCTTCAATCTTATAGATAGCATCCTTAAAATCAGATAGAGCGACACAGCCAGCCACAACTTCCCTTCGAAGCATGTACGGAGTTTGTATCATTGTAAAACCTTTCTTTTTCATGAATTCTAATCCAAATCTGATAAGAGCAAGGTTGAGCAAAACCAGTTCTCCTTTTAAATAGTAAAACCTTGCCCCTGCTACTTTCGCTGCTCTTTCTACGTCTATCAATCCCAAGTTAAGTCCAAGATCGATATGATCTTTAGGCTGAAAATCAAATCTAGGCAGTTCTCCCCATCTTCTTATTTCAACGTTATCGTTTTCGTCCTTCCCTGGCGGGACTGTCTTGTCAGGCATATTTGGTATGATCATCATTATATCCTGAATCTTTTGTTCTAAATCCTTGATTTTCGCATCAATCATTGAAATTTCATCTGAAAGCTTCTTCATCTCTTCTATCTCTTTCTGTGCATCCTTGTTTTCCCTCTTGAGTTCTGCAATCCTCAAAGATACAAGATTTTTCTTGTGCTTTAGCTTTTGAGCCATAGTTATGAGATCTCTCCTTTCTTTATCATTTTTTATCAAATCATCCAAAGGTACACTCATGTTCCTCATCCTTAGCATCTCTCTAATCAAATCCTGATTCTCACGGACGAATTTTATATCCAACATAATCTTATACCGATCTAATCTTTTTCATATGAATTTGAAGTTTCATATAAGTTGATCGCATCAAATTATTTGGTTCTGTTTAGCTGTTCAATCTCTTTTAGAGTGTTTAAAGAGGCTTGACAACATGTTAATAGATCATCTATCGTTGAAATTAACGTTTCTAATCTATCAATTGAGGAAAAATCTACGACCAAAAACCTCCCATTAAGGCTCATATCTATGTTTAATCCTTTAGGCAGGTCTATGTTATCAGGTTTAAGAGAGCTATAAAGAATTTTAGGAATTACTTCATCCTTACACTGTATTATCAATTTAACCCTTATTTCCATCAAATCATCTAAAGGTAAATCTCTTACCCTCATTTACTTCTCTTAACCTATCCTCTATAACCTTTAAGAAATCGTTTAACCTTTGAGGAGGAATTCTGGCTCCAGCAGCTACATCATGCCCTCCCCCAACTCCATCAAATTTACTGGCTTCAGCCATGATCAAACCTAGATTCAAAGCAGGGCTACAGCCTTTCGTCTTCCTTGCTGAAAAACTTATGTCATTATCATTCGTAATAGTTCTAACAAAAAGAGCCTTTCCCTCAAACTTGGTAATTCCACTCAGTATTGAAGATATAGCTCCTAGCATTTTTTCATCTATTAGACCGTCACCAACTATCATAAGGTGCCATCTTCCTTCAACCACTCTTTTTTCATCACCCAAAATAGTTTGGACATAATTGTTAAGAGTATACTTATACTCTGCCAAAATCCTCTCGCCTTCTTGTAAGGCGAAATCCCTGTCTCCGAGACAGATAGAAACTCCCACTCCCCCATTTCCCGTTCTTCCACAAGCGTTCAACAAAGTGGCAAACTCTCTACCATCCCTTAAAGAAGTATGCTCATCCTCTTTCTCCAAGGTGTATATGTTTCCTATCAGTTCCTTCACTTTGTCTGTAGCACTAGGAGCCAAAGTAAGATAAGGTATTATTGCCTCAACGATTTTCCCTTTTTCTTCTTCTGAAAGTTCAGCTATAGTCTTCCATCTTGCTCCCTCCTTAAGCCTTATGCCTGCCGATGTAAGAGTAGCAAGGCAAGAATCTCTATTCCCTGTCAATCCTGGTATAAAAGGTGTAGTTGTGGAGGCTATGGCTTCGTGTATGGGCTTTGTCTCTCTTCCATAGAACATCAAATCCTTTGTGACTCTCAAGCATCCACTCTCCATTGCATCTTTTACTATGATCTCATTCAATCCTATCAAAGATCTACCTTCTCCTTGGTCTTGCTTATCGCCAAGGGCGCCTACTATAGCTAAACATGATAAGTCTATGTTGTTCTTATCCATATTCGAAGCTACTATATAGCTCATGCCAGCAGCGCTGATCTCCCTTGTGCCATCTATGGCAAACTGCCATGAGTTGATGACATTGTCAATACCCTTTTCATCCTCACTAATCTGGTGATGGTCTATGGCAACCCATTTATCATCAAGGATCTCTTTCATCTGTCTTCCCATCCCTGCTCCTAGCTCACAAAATATGTAAAAATCATAATCTTCTTCCTTCAGCTTATAAATGGTTTTTAGCTTTAAGCTGTTAGTAATTCTAACAACAAAGCGCCCATTCTTTCTTAATATCGCTTTGGCTATTATACTAGCAGAAGCAATGCCATCAGCATCAAGATGGCCAAGTATGATTATATTCTTCTTTTCTTTTACCTTCTGATCTATAACTTCGCCAATTCTCTTCGCTCTATTGAGTAATTCATTAACGTTGACCATTCTCTCAGCTTTACATCAATTGAGCCACTACTGTAACATACTTCCAATCTTCTGGTAATAATCCTCTAGATTTGTAGTACTTTGAGAGTCTATGGATCTTGGCTTCTAACAATTCTAAAGATCTAACATTCTTTCTATCGCCCTTGTGGGCTTTAAGATGTTCTTGTAATCTCTTAGCCTTCTTTATTAATCTGTCAAGTTCCTCGGGAAGAGAAGGTCTTAAGCCGTTTTCTTCTAGAATCTCCAAAATCGATTTTCCTAATACGGGCTTGACCAAAGGCACACTGTACTCATCCCTCAGTCTTAATCCAATTTCACTAGGAGTTAAGCCATCCTTAGCCATCTTGACAATTTGAGTCATAATTTCATCAGCACTATAAGTTGACCAAGTAGGAGCCCGCTTCGACGTAGGGCGTATTGAATGAGATTTTCCTCTTCTATGTGAATGTATACGAGCCAATCCTAAGATTGGATGAAAGATCATCACACATAAAGATTTCGTTATTATTTTATAGCGTACCTTGAACTCGGCTTGTGTTTATGCTATAGATTTTAAAAACCATCTTGCAAACTTTCTCAAAGCAATCGCTCTATGCGAGTATTTGTTCTTATCTTCTAAGGACATTTCTGCAAACGTCTTTTTTGATCCCTTTGGTATAAATATAGGATCGAATCCAAAGCCTGACTTGCCTCGTGGTTTTCTTGTGATCTTTCCTTTTACAACGCCTTGATAGGTCTTTACCGCTGAAGAGTTGCCAAAGGCAACGACAGACCTGAATTCAGCATCTCTATCGTCTTTCCTCCTCATGAGTTCAATGATGCCATCGATGCCTAAAGTCTTATGAACATAGGATGAATAGGGTCCAGGGAAGCCGTTAAGTGCATTTATGAACAGTCCGGCATCCTCAACTATCATGGGTAATTTATCACTTATCAAAGCTTTTTTTAAAGCGTGAAGAGCTATCTTTTCTAGATTCTCGCTTTGGATTTCTTCAACTTTTCTATTTATTATCCTCAACTCAATGCCATAATTCTTGAGAACGTCTCTAGCTTCATTGAATTTGTGCTTATTACTTGTTACAAAGTACAATAATTTACTCAACACGGGCATATCTGCCTCTTCTTTCTATCTCTTTTATCTTTCTAACTAAATCTTTTATCATGTTCATGCCAGCGATCTCTGCATAGCCTTTTAGTATCTTATTGAAGGCTTCATCAGCAACCTCTATATGAGCACTTTGTAATACTCCTCTCATCAAATGAAGATCTACAGCCATGTCCTCAAGTCTTTGGGAAAAGAATGCTAGACCAAAATCTATAAAGACCAATCTATTTTTGACAACCAAGAAGTTGGAAGTAGTCAAGTCGCCATGAATTATGTTGTTTTTATGAAGCCTTGCTATGCATCTTCCAACTTCTGAACATAAAGCATCAATGTTATCCATCTTTCTATCTGAAATCATCTCTTTAAGCCTTACACCTTTGATATATTGCATAACTATCTCTGCCTTATTCTGATCAATGAAATATACTAAAGGTGTTGAAACTCCTGCCTTTCTTGCATTCATCAAAAAAGATGCTTCATGCAAAGTCCTTTTCTTTCTTATTTCAACGTCTAATTCAGACTGTCTATATGGCTTTGGCTTTCTTATCTTTAGAATAGCCTCTTTTCTAAACCATTCTCCAAGGTAAATGTCTGCTTCTGCGCCTTTTCTTATCAATCTCTCCATTTTACATCAACCTTGTCTAGCCTCCAAGACTGTTTCACAAAACTCTTCTCAATATCCACTGAAATGTTTGCCGAATGAGCTAGTAATCCTGTCCAAGCGATTTGAGCGCCACAGTCTCCACTATACTCTTTTGGCACTACGAAGAATTTTGCATCATGTCTTTTGCTAACCTCCATCAGCATTTCTTGTAACCTTTTATTTGCTGCTACGCCACCAGCCAACAAAACTTCTTTCTTTTCAGTAAAGGCAAGGGCTCTCTCGGTAACCTCTGCCAGCATGGCAAAGGCAGTCTCTTGAATAGAAAAGCACAGGCTATCTAAATCCTTGCCCTCTTTGAACAATTTTTTTGCGGTTGTTAATATGCCAGAAAAAGAAACATCGTTGCCCTTCACGGTGTATGGCAAAGATATATATTTGGATGATTTTTTTGCTAACTCTTCTATCCTTTGCCCTGATGGAGAACTAAATCCAATTTCTCTCCCAAATTGATCTAAGAGTTGCCCAACAGTGAGATCAAGAGTCTCCCCAAATACCCTCCATCTACCACGAGAGAAGGCTGTAATAATAGTGTGACCACCAGAGACCAGTAGCACTACGGGATCTTTTGCTCCGGTCAACATTATAGCTAATTCAATATGACCTATGGCATGGTTTACAGGAACTAAAGGTTTATCATAATAGAGAGCTAGTGCTCTAGAAACAGTCGCTCCAACCCTTAAGCAAGGTCCCAAACCTGGACCTGCTGAGAAGGCTATGGCGTCAACTTCCTTCATATTCAGTCCTGCTTGGATTAAAGACTGTTTGACAACTTTTGGTGCTACTTCAATATGATGTCTTGATGCCTCTCTTGGATGAATCCCTGATCCAGGAGGGGGCGTATAAATGCTTTTTACATCTGATAGAATCCTTCCATCGGATTTTAAGATTGAGCATGAAAAGGTATGCGCTGTAGACTCACATCCCCAGCAAAAAATTCCTTTATCTATTTCTAATCTATTCTTCAATCCGCATTACAGAACAAGATAGTCAAAGGCTATTATTTAATCATCACATATACATAAAATTGACTATTCTTTCGATCAATAAAGGATGACAGTGAGCAATTCTGCTTTCCTAGTTTGGCATCTAGAAATCAAGATGAGGAACATTGGGACGTAGGGTAACTCGTCTGGCCAGATTACTGAACAGTATTGGCTGAGAGAAAAAGGGAGAGGGGTGATTAGTAAGGCAAGGTTTCTAACCACGGGTATAGTTCCCTTAGCCTCCTTATAGCCTTCTTCACTTCCTCTTCTGGGTACTCGTAAGGTGGTAATTTGCCTCGGAGGTAATCATCGTAGGCTTGCATATCGAAGTGGCCATGGCCACACAGCAGGAAGAGTATGACTTTTTCCTCTCCTGTCTCTTTGCATCTCAATGCTTCATCAATGACACCCTTTATGGCATGAGATGGTTCGGGAGCTGGTATTATGCCCTCTGTTTTAGCGAACAGCCTTGCGGCGTCAAAGACCTCCGCCTGATTATAGGCTCGTGTCTCTAACTGCTTCTCCTGAGTCAAGACGCCTAAGGTGGGCGCTTTACCATGGTAGCGTAAACCTCCAGCATGAATCGGTGGTGGTATGAAATCATGGCCCAAAGTATACATCTTAAACAAGGGTGTAAGCCTTGCCGTGTCACCATGGTCATACATATATTCCCCTTTGGTGATAGAAGGACAAGCCGTAGGTTCGATAGCTAAAAACTTGACATCTTTTGGGGCTTTTCCTGAAACTTTGTCATAATAGAAGGGCCAGAAGAGACCTGAGAAGCTACTGCCTCCGCCTATGCACCCTATTATTACATCTGGGTAATCATCTACCAACTCAAGTTGCTTTTGGGCCTCTTGTCCTACTACGGTTTGGTGTAATAGAACATGATTAAAGACACTGCCTATGCCATAGTTCGTTTCTTCATGAGTAAGAGCATCCTCTACAGCTTCGCTGATAGCAATTCCCAGGCTTCCAGGATGCCCAGGATTTTCTGCTAGAATCTTTCTACCTGCCTCTGTATTGGCACTCGGGCTGGCATGAACTTCAGCTCCCCAAAGCTCCATCAAAACTCTTCTATAGGGTTTCTGATCGTAACTCGCCCTCACCATGTATACAGTACATTTAAGATCAAAACACATGCAACCAAAGGCTAAAGCAGAGCCCCATTGTCCAGCTCCCGTTTCCGTAGCCAGACGTTCTTTACCTTCCTTCATGTTGTAGTAGGCTTGTGCAACGGCAGTGTTGGGTTTGTGGCTTCCTGGGGGGCTGACGCCTTCATACTTATAATAGATCTTGGCTGGGGTCTTCAGAGCTTTCTCCAATCCAACAGCTCTATAAAGTGGGGTCGGTCTCCATAGGCGGTAGACATTTCGAACCTCTTCAGGGATGTTTATCCATCTTTCCTTACTAAACTCTTGAGCGAGGATCTCCTTAGGGAATATCAGGGGGGCGACTCCCGGTCCAGGCGCCTTCTTCGACGGATCTATTGGAGGAGGTAGCGGTTTAGGCAAGTCGGGTAGTATGCAGTACCATTGCTTAGGTATTTCTTCCTCATCCAAAAGTACTTTCCTAGAGATCATATAAATTCACTTTATGCCACTTTATGACGTAAATGTCCATTTATATACTTTCCTAAGAACATAAGTTGTGCCCTCCAACCCTATGGAGGGCACGTAGCTATTACTCCCTATTTCTGCGAAACTGCTCTCTATTTCATGCGCGATAGCAAGTCTGACATTCCCAGAATCCTTTTCTGCACGATTTTCCAAGAATTTGTAGTCAAGAAGCTTTCTTCCATGTTCTGGACCATTCTTTTGAACTTGTGCATAGGTACCGAAAATGAGAACGTGCTCTCTGAAACAAAGGGACGAACTGTGACATCAAATAAACCTATGACAGCTCTTGGATGAGTAGAGTTTTTCTCAAGGAATGGATATTGTACGATTGAGGAACATCCCGAGCCAAAAGGTGAAAAACAGCGTTCGGTTCAGCCTCGTCAAAGCCTGCTAGTGCGAAGAGACCTAAAAGGACATCGGGACACGTAAAAATTACTACATCAGGTTCATCAGACTCATCCAACAAATCCCATCTCTTGAAAACGATGAACTTTGCAGGAGCCTCTCAGGTTCACCTGCTGCCTAACTGACTACTCAGCATAGCGTCAATCAGGATTTGAACCAAATTAAACCCAAGGTTTGCAATTCTACAATTGCTTCTTGGCCTTCTTCCAGAATAGATGGACCCTTCCTATCTTTTGGGTGTGTTGATACAAGTTTTATCAATCTTCTTTGCGCATTCATGAGCAAGCATCTCAGAGTATCGCAGCCATTTATGTTTGGACTTTAACCCACAAGTATTTCTAGGAGAATTGATTATAGATGTAAGAAGCAAATGGAGTTTTCTTCAATTGAAATTACTTGGATGATTCATGCAACAGAGGAAGGAGAAAAAGTTGTAAAGAAGATAGTCGAGCGCCTCCATTTAAGTAATTATGATGTGAAATCTTTTAACTTAGAAGGCCATTTTGGCAATCCTATTCTTCTTTATAAGGCTAGATTGATTGGTGCTGAGGCAAGTAAATTTGTTCATGTCTTGTTCTCTTCTCTAAGTGATACGGACAAAAAGATTCTGAAGCGTGAGCTGTCAAAGCATTTAGATGAACACGGTGCTTTTTACATTCGTATAGACAAGCAATTGTTATGTGAAGGTAAAATCGAACTCTCAGAGAAAGACGCTATAAAAATAAAGCTCAAGCCTAAGAACGGATTAAAATTTGATGAAAAGGTATCGTACTACAGGGGGTTGTTAAAATAGGCGCCATAGATCTTCACGTAAATTTAACTGATGAATTTAAGAGAACCATAAAAATAGCTAAGTTCTTAGGTTTCTCTGTTCTTGGCTTAGATTTAGAAGATAATTGGGATTCAAAGGAAAAAGTTACAAACGTGTGTAAAGAGGAAAAAGTGCAGTGTATCTTCAGAGCTAATATAAATGAATTTAAAAAATCGAAGGCTTTAAAGAGAGATCATCTAATATACACAGCAAGAAATGTAGACGAGGCTAGGTCATATAATGTTCCCTTCTATTTGTTAGAGGCTGGTAAGGACATGAATGAAACTCTTAAAGTGATAGAATTCTGTGCAAGGCAATCAAACATAAATCTTGCAATTGAGTTTGATTTCGCTCCTTTGCGTCTACACAATGAATTTTCTTTCGCAAGTTATATGAAATGTTTGAAAAAGTTAGTAAATGTTTGCAAAAGAAGGCAAATTGTTACTATATTCTCAAGCGGAGCAAAAAATTCCAATGAGCTAGCATCCCCAAGGGTACTCTACAGCTTTTACAAGATTTTAGGTGGAAATCTAACGAAAAGAGAAATTTTGCACGAGATTCCTAATAGGGAAGTAATCGAGAAGATTGATCGAGGTCCAAAGATAATTGGTAGATCATAATGAAGTACGAGAGAAAGAGATACATATTGGTTCATTATGAGATGCAAAATGACCATAAGGAACTCGAAACAGAAATTACGGCTAGGGTAAAAGACCTTTTTGGTGCCATAGGTCTACAATCCATCGATTTGAAGCTCGTCAAAATGGAACCTAATTTCCTCATCATTCGTTGTAGTCACAAGCATGTCGATGAAGCATTCTTTGCATTAAGTTCAATAAAGTTTGAGGATTCTACTTTCCTTCCACTAAGAGTTTCAGGAACGATAAAGAAACTCAAAAGAGTTATGGCTAATTTCGTTAAATACAGAAACCTCTAAATCATAGACTACAATATATATAGCGGGATGAAGTGCTCGCTGCCCCAGACTGAGCCTACAATTAGCTCACGTAGGCGTTGAAGACCTCGCGACGACACTGACCATGATCAATGCAATATCGCTTTTAATCTTCTTAGGGGCGTTGATGAAAGAATAGCAAAGTTCACATCGTCCAGATCTATAAAGCTCAGCGAATGGCACAAGCTTAAGCCTCTTCTATGATTTAAATCTCTCTTACCTTTTGGATTAATTGACTGATCATAAGTTTTAATTTTTCTTCTTTTTCTTTATTAGAGGCAAGAATTAAATCAGCAAGCTCTGTAAAGATTTTCGCTAAATCTTTTTCTGTAACTTGAGCCATGACGCTAATGAATATGAATTGTCTCTTAAGGACTTGATCCGCGACCTTAATGAATGAGGACAGTATGGCCATGCCTTTGTTCGTAGTTATGTATCTTTTTACACTCGCATCAGGGCTTATTACCTCAGAGATCATTCCCTTCGAAGAAAGTTCATTCAATATAAAATATATGGAGCCTGGGCTTGGCCTCCATTCATTATTGGTGTAAAGGTTGATCTGGTCTGAAATATCAATGCCACTCACAGGCATCTTGGATGCAGCTTTTAGAATGAAGACCTTAAGCAACCCTCTTGGCGCGCTTAAGAATTCAGCCGATTTCAACATAATTAATTTGATCTTCAAAAGAGGTTAATAATTCTTATCGAGGCAACCAATGAACATATATGTACACAAAAGTCTTAAATAGTACATTGATCAAGCGTTGGCGATGGAGGAAGAAAAGTTGGGTGATTTAGTTTGGTTACGAGCGATATAATGGCCCATCTAATCTTAAACTGAACCTTAAATCCTTCCCATACATTCCTCCAATTCAAATCTTCAAAAAGATTCATAAGAAATTTGAGACTGCCTACATACTAGAATCAGTCACAGGTCCAAAGAAATTAGCCCAGTACTCCTTTATAGGATTTGAGCCTAGACTCATCTTAAAGGCGAAGGGTAAAGAGTTAGAGATAAAGGATTGTAAAGAAGGATTTTTGGAAAGGAAGAATGCAAAGGACCCATTACGCATTATAAAAGAGATACAAGGCGGTTTTATTCGTGATCAAAGATGGCCAAGACTGATTGGAGGGGCTGTTGGCTATGTATCCTATGACGCTATTGAATACTGGGAAAGAATCAAATCGAGTAAGAATGATTTAGGCTTTCCCTATATGGAATTTGGCATCTTTGATGATGGTATAGCATTCGATCATATAAATCATAAAGCATTTTACTATTTCCAAGAAGAGGATCGTAGCAAAGAGATAAAATCTGATCTTGAAGAGCCTGAAAATATTGACGATCTGTATTATTCTCAGCCAAAAGTGAATATAGAATTCAATTCTTTTTGTGAGAAAATATCAAAGGTAAAAGATTACATATTTTCTGGAGATATATTTCAAGCAGTTTTATCTAAGAGATACGATCTCAAGATAAAAGGTGACCTTATTCACTTCTACGAGTCTTTAAGAAGAATAAACCCTTCTCCTTACATGTATTTCATAAAGATGAGTGATAGACAGATAGTCGGGTCTAGCCCAGAGATGCTCGTAAGAGTGGATAATGGAATTGTTGAGACATTCCCTATTGCTGGCACAAGACCTAAGCTCAAAGATAAAACTATGAATGATATTATGCAAAAAGAGCTTCTTATAGATCCGAAAGAGTGTGCGGAGCATGTAATGCTAGTGGATTTAGCAAGAAACGATATAGGTAAGGTATGTGAGTTCGGTAGTGTTCATGTTTCAGAGTTTATGAAAGTTCATCAGTATAGCCATGTACAACATATAGTTTCAAGAGTTTTAGGTAAGTTAAAAAAGGACAAAGATGCCTTTGATGTGTTTAGAGGAGTATTCCCTGCTGGAACAGTTACTGGAGCCCCTAAGATAAGAGCCATGGAAATAATAGATGAATTGGAACCTTCAAGAAGAGGACCTTATGCAGGAGCTATAGGATACTTCTCTAACAATGGAAATGCAGATTTTGCCATAACAATAAGAACTTTGGTAGCGAGTAGGGATAAAGCATACATTCAGGTAGGATCAGGAATAGTCGCTGATTCTGACCCATCAAAAGAATGGCTAGAGACAGAGTACAAAGTAGAGGCTTTAATGAAGGCTTTAGAGGTATCTGGAAGGGTTTTTTGAATGAGGATTCTCATAATAGATAATTATGATTCCTTCGTCTACAATTTAGTTCAGTATGTAGGCGAACTGGGGGCTGATCCTTTAGTTTATAGGAACGATCAGATAAGCCTTGATAATATTGAGAGGATGAAGCCTAATGGCATAATATTATCTCCTGGTCCTGGTACCCCTGAAAATGCAAAGTACTTTGGTATTTGTTCATCGATTATAAGGCAAATGGGCTGTAAGATTCCTATATTAGGCATATGCTTAGGACATCAAGGGATAATTCATTCCTTTGGAGGAAAGATAGTTCGTGCAAATAACATAATGCATGGCAAGACGAGCATGATAAAACACGATGGAAACGGAGTCTTAAAAGGAATAAAGAATCCCTTTAAAGCTACTCGCTATCATTCACTTATTGGGGATAAATTAACACTTCCTTCTTGCCTTAAGATTACTGCTGAGTCTTTAGATGATGGTGAAATAATGGGAGTAAGGCATATCTCATACCCTATAGAAGGCTTACAATTCCATCCTGAATCCATTCTCACAGATAATGGCAAGAAGATAATAGAAAACTTCCTAAAGAGTGTTTCAAAATGATAAGGGAAGGGATTCAGAAGGTTGTAGATGGTAAGGACCTTAGCCATTTAGAAGCTCAAACTATAATGAAAGAGTTAATGTCAGGCAATGCAACCAACGCTCAGATAGCCTCTTTTTTGACTGCTTTAAGGATGAAAGGAGAGAGCATCGAAGAGATTTCAGCCTTTGCCAGAGTTATGAGGGATTTCTGCCTTAAGATTCATCCTCATGTCAATAAGCGTATCATAGACATAGTTGGTACAGGTGGAGATAGAATCAAATCCTTTAATGTGAGTACGACAGCATCTTTCATAGTTGCTGGTGCTGGTGCAATAGTTGCAAAACATGGCAATCGATCATTCACAAGTAAATGTGGCAGTGCGGATGTTCTTGAGAAATTGGGCTATAACTTGAATACAGAACCTAGCATTATTGAGAAATCTATTGAGCAGGTAGGAATAGGATTCATGTTTGCGCCAAGGTTTCATCCAGCCATGAAGTATGCTTTAGAACCAAGGAAAGAGATAGGAATAAGAACGATCTTCAACATTCTAGGTCCAATAACTAACCCAGCAAATGCAAGCGGGTACCTATTAGGTGTTTATGAAAGGAAATTAACAAAGCTCATGGCTTATGTTCTAAAGAATCTCGAAAGTGAAGAGGCTATGGTGGTTCATGGCTTAGATGGATTGGATGAAATCTCAACTATAGGCAAGACCGAGATGGCATGGTTAAAAGAAGACGAGATAAGCGTAATGGAATTATCTCCTAAAGACTTTGGAGTTAGGCTGGCAAAGCAAGACGAGATTGAAGGTTCTAATCCAGAAGAAAGTGCCGAAATTGTATTCAGAATTCTAAACGGATTTTACAAGAAAGGCGATCCGAAGATGGATATGGCTTTGGTAAATGCAGCCAGTGGAATCGTTGTTGGCGGGCTTACTGATAAATTCGATGAAGCAATGGAGTTGGCTTACGAATCCGTTAAGAGCGGTGCTGCTTATAGCAAGCTCAAGATGATGATAAAATTCTGCGAAGGAAGCATGGAAAAGTTAGAGGAGTTTGAAATTAAATTTGGTTGATTTTTTAGACTTTATGATTCAAGATGTGAAGAGAACCATTAAGGAAGGATACTATAATGTTCAATTTAATGAGAGAAGGTTACAAAGGAGCTTAAAAGATTCTATTGTAAAATGCAAAAAGATTCCTATCATAGCTGAGATAAAGCTCGCATCTCCAAAAGATGGTATATTAAAAAAAGAAATAGATGTGAGAGAGATGGCAATCGCTATTGAGAAGGGAGGGGCGGTAGGAATATCTGTACTCACCGAACCAAAGCACTTTAAGGGTTCTTTAGAGATTTTATCCATAGTGCGAAAAACTGTGGATTTACCTATTCTTATGAAGGACTTCATAATAAGTCCAGTTCAGATAGAAGCTGCTGATAAGATTGGCGCTGATGCTGTTCTTTTGATAAAGTCCATATTTGACCGTAAATTTAGTAAAATAAATTTAAATGAGATGATCGAAATAGCAAAGTCAAAAAGTATTGAAGTTTTACTTGAGGTTCATAACGAGGATGAATTTCTCTCATCTCTTCAAACGGAAGCTGACATGATAGGTATAAACAATAGAGACTTAACAACTTTAAGTGTCGATCTTGAGGTCACAAAGAGAATATTGAGTAAGATAGAGAATAGAGGGAGAACAATAGTAAGCGAAAGCGGGATTAGCCATCCTACTGATGTAAAAGCATTATACAGTTTTAACGTTAAAGCCTTTCTCATAGGTAAAGCCATTATGACTGCAAGAGATGTTGAAACCAAGGTTCGTGAATTCGTGGAGGCTACATTATGGTAAGAGTCAAAATATGTGGCATAACCAATGAAGAGGATCTTAAGAATTCAATAATTGCCGGAGCTGATGCTCTCGGCTTTGTAATAGATGTGAATTCATCGCCAAGAAGTATTAGCATAGATAGAGCTAGAGAATTAATGGAAAAGGTTCCTATATTTATAAGCAAAGTGGCTGTAACTGTTCTTAATGATTTTGATCGAATCATTGAAATAAAGAATAGGTTAAAGCCTGAATACATCCAAATTCATGGGGATTTTGACTTCGATGATGATTACATGCTTAAGGCTTTATGTGATATGCGCATGATAAGGGCAATAACATTAAAATCAAATCTATCATTGGAATCTGTTTTAAACGAAGCAGAGAATTTTGACGCTATTCTCATTGACTCTTATAAAGAAGGCAAGTATGGAGGAACAGGGATGGTTAACGACTTTAAAGTTTGCAGAAAGATCAGAGAAGCGATAAGTCCAAAGCCATTGATATTGGCTGGCGGCTTAAATCCAGATAACGTTGAAGAGGCGATACGCATAGTCAAACCATTTGCAGTAGATGTTAGCAGCGGGGTTGAATCATCTCCAGGCATAAAGGACTATGAAAAGTTGTCAAATTTTGTAGCTAGTGCTAAGAGGGTTAAGAATTGAAGGAATTTATGAAATATCCAATAGATGGAAAATATGGAAAATATGGTGGGCGATTTATGCCAGAGACTTTGATGAGCGCTGTTCTTGATTTAGAAAAATCGTACTTGAAACTGAAGAATGACCAAGAATTCAAAAAAGAGCTTGATTACTATCTATCAGAGTACGCTGGCAGACCTACTCCACTATATTTCGCTAAGAACTTGTCGAAAAAAGTAGGAGGTGCAAAGATCTATCTTAAAAGAGAGGATTTATTGCATGGAGGAGCCCATAAGATAAATAACACTCTAGGTCAAGCTCTAATGGCAAAGAAGATGAGAAAGAATAGAGTGATAGCTGAAACTGGAGCTGGTCAACATGGTGTAGCAACAGCCATGGCATGTGCAGTTCTTGGTTTAAAAGCTGAGATATACATGGGAAAAGAAGATATTGAGCGCCAGAAACTCAACGTTTTTCGAATGAATCTATTGGGCGCGAAAGTCCATCTAGTTGAGTCTGGATCAAGGACGCTAAAGGATGCAATAAATGAAGCCCTTAGAGACTGGGTAGCTAATGTTAAGACAACTTATTATCTCATAGGCTCTGTCGTTGGTCCTCACCCTTACCCTATGATAGTTAGAGACTTTCAAAGCGTAATAGGAAAAGAGATCAAATCACAGATAATAGAGAAAGAGAACAGATTGCCAGATGCCTTAATTGCTTGTGTAGGAGGAGGGAGTAATGCCATGGGTACCTTTTACCCATTCTTAGACGATCATAATGTCAAATTATATGGTGTTGAAGCAGGAGGGCATGGTATAGAATCAGGAGCGCATGCAGCTTCTCTTTGTGCCGGAGATGAAGGAATCTTACATGGAATGCTTACATACCTTCTTCAAGATGAGCATGGTCAAATCAGTACAACCCATAGCATATCTGCTGGTCTCGATTACCCTGGCGTTGGACCTGAACACTAATTTCTGAAAACCATTGGCAGAGCGAAGTATGTGAGCATAAATGATGATGAAGCTGTCAAGGCTTTTATTGAACTATCTAAAACTGAGGGTATAATTCCGGCTTTAGAACCTTCCCATTCTTTAGCCTTTGCCATAGAACTGGCTGAAAGCATGAAAAAAGATGATTTGATAGTTGTAACTTTATCTGGTCGTGGGGATAAAGATGTGCAAGTTGTAGCAGATTATCTTAAAGTGAAGATTTGATGAGCATAAAGGAAACTTTTAAGAGGCTTAAGGATAGGGGTGAGGGCGCCCTCATTGGTTATATAATGGGAGGTGACCCTAGACCTGATCTTACACCAAAGATAGCTGAAGCGTTAATAGAAGGTGGAGCGGACGTATTAGAGCTAGGAATCCCCTTTTCAGATCCTGTAGCAGATGGTCCAACGATTCAGGCAGCAAATTTAAGAGCTTTGAAATCTGGGACAACTCCTACAAGAGTCTTAGAAATAACCAATCAAATTAAAGGCTGTCATAATATACCTGTCGTTATCCTTACTTACTACAACATCATCTTTAGAATAGGTTTAGAGAATTTCTTCGATAAAGCAAAGAAGAGTAAAGTCGATGGTATAATTGTGCCAGATTTGCCAGTGGAAGAAGCTCAAGATTACAAATTTATAGCCAATAAACATGGCATTGATACAATATTTCTTGCCTCTCCTTCCACGAGCATTGTTAGGTTGAAGAAAATTATCGAGTGCACTTCAGGCTTTCTCTATATTGTATCTCTCTTTGGTGTAACTGGCGCTAGAAAGACACTTAGAAGATCAACTATTCGCCTTATAGAAAGAATAATACCTTACATTAAGGGTGAGACACCTCTTGCAGTAGGCTTTGGCATTTCTCAACCATATCAAGTTAGAAGCATCATAGAGGCAGGAGCAGATGGGGCTATAGTAGGAAGTGCTTTTGTAGAAATAATTCAGAAAAATGAATATAATGAGGATAACATGCTAAACAGCATAAGGAATTATGCAAATGAATTGAAAAAAGCCACCATTTTGGAAGGCGAATAAAAATTTATATATGTGCAAGCTTCTAATTGCCGTCATTTAAGATAAGAGGCGATTGACTTTATTTGCCGAACTGGATCCCGCATAATTCCGATGGATTCTTCGCCTACTTCTGAAACTAAATGCTTTTTCTTTAACTTCTATTACTAGAGAGGTTTTCATCTTGGAAAAGCCCATAATTGTGGTGAAATTCGGTGGTTCTGTTCTCATGAATGAGGAGAATCTGAAAAAGGCTACAGATATGATAAAATCTGAAGTGGAAAAAGGTTCAAGGCTCGTGCTAGTTGTCTCAGCGCTTAAGGGTCAAACAGATGAACTCCTCAATTTAGCCAACAAAGTAGCGCCAGATGTATCTTTATCTTACCTTGATGAGATTTTGGCCATGGGTGAGAAGACCAGCGCTCGCATCATGTCTGCCGCTCTTGCTTCAAAAGGTCTAAATCCCTACTTAATAGATACAGAATCCCCTCATTGGCCCATAATTACTGATGACAAGCACGGTGACGCTAATCCATTACTAGATGAAACTTCAAGAGCTATAGAAGAAAAACTGATCCCCGTAATAGAGTCAGGCAAGATACCTGTAATATGTGGTTTTATTGGCAAGAGCAAAACAGACAAAGTAACCACTATGGGAAGGGGAGGGAGCGATACAACCGCTGTACTATTAGGTAGTTGTTTAAATGCAAAGGAGGTTGTCCTCGTTAAAGATGTAGGCAGCATTCTATCAGCGGACCCATCAAAAGTCGAGGGTTCAGTCCCAATTGATATACTAGATCCAGAGGAAGCCTATATCCTAACTGCAGGAGGGGCGAAGATTCTTCAAGCTAAGGCTCTCAGGTACAAAAAGGATGATTTGATAATAAGAGTAATTAGCCTTGAAAATAAGAGCCTCACATCAGGCGGGACTTTGATCGGCAAAGGCTCTCTTGGATATGAGATAGAGTGTTACGATAAACCTGTTACAATGGTTACTATAGTAGGTACTGAGGCGTCGAATCCTCAATCATTAGCTTTGTTGGCATATGAGGTTCAAAGATCTGGGGGCGACATAGTATCAATTACTTCTGATGAGAAATCCTCGATTCTTTACATATCAAATGGTAAAAAACTCCTTAACAACTTGCACAAATTGATGGTGGAGAAGAGGATAGGAAAGGCAGTAAGCTCCTTTGAGGACTTGTCCATGGTGTCGATTAAGGGGAGGCAGTTGGAGACCAACCCAGGAATAATACAAAGATTCATAACACCTCTAGCTGATCAAGGCATAAACATTTACGGTCTAGTCACCATAAGCTCTTCTATCAAAATCTTTATTTCAAATAAAGAAGTAGAAAAAGTTCTTACCTTGCTTAGAAGAGCATTGAAGGGTGAATGAGCATGAAAAGAATCAAGACCGCAATTCTTGGAGCAACTGGAATGATAGGACAGAATTATCTATACCTTCTCTTAAACCATCCTTGGTTTGTAGTTACGACTCTAACAGGGGGGGAATCTGCTGGCAAAAGATATGGTTCTACAGGCAAATGGTTAATGTCTCCAGATATGCCTGAGCAGTATAAAGACGTAATCGTCAAGCCTACAGAACCAAAAGAAGTTGATGCAGATCTGATCTTTTCAGCTTTACCGACTTCTGCAGCAAAAACAGTAGAGCCAAAGTTTGCAGAGGCAGGCTTTCACATAATAAGTGATTCCAGTGCTTTCCGTTTATATGATGATGTGCCAGTGGTCATACCTGAAGTGAACCCTGATCATCTAAGTCTATTAGATGTTCAAAGACGTAAGAGGAAATGGAACGGTTTCATCGCTTCAAATCCAAACTGCACTGCTCTAGGCCTGACTATCGCCTTAAAGCCTATACACGACTTGTTAACGATAAAGAAGATGGTAGTTACAACTATGCAGGCTTTATCAGGAGCAGGCATCCCAGGGGTTCCCTCTCTCTCAATAACCGATAACGTCATACCTTTCATAGCTGAAGAAGAGGAGAAGGTTCAATTGGAGCCATGTAAGATACTAGGAAGCATAGAAGGAGATAGAATAAAGCCAGCAGATATAAAAGTTGAAGTGTCTTGTAACAGAGTTCCAACCATAGACGGGCACTTAGAATCAGTGTATATTGAGACTAAGGAAAGAGTTAATGTGGACATAGTAAAAGATGCCCTAAGGTCTTTTAAAGGAAAACCTCAAGAGTTCAAGCTTCCAATGGCTCCAACTCAGCCCATAATAGTTAGAGAAGAAGAAGATAGGCCTCAACCTCGCCTTGATAGACTTGCAGGTTCTGTACCAGGAATGAGTGTAACTGTTGGCAGAATTCGCCGTGGATTAGACGCGAACTCTCTTTGGTTGCATGTCTTGAGTCACAATACAATAAGGGGAGGCTCAGGCTCGTCTATACTTTTAGGAGAATTAATAGTAGCCTTGAAGATGATATAGTGAATTAGTATGGTTTGGGGAAAAAGAGTTCGCTTAAACAGGATTACATCTAATGGAAAGATGATATGCATACCTATGGATCATGGCGTTACCATGGGGCCTATGAAAGGATTAACAGATATGGATTATATTATCAAAAAAGTTAGCGAGGGAGGAGCAACATCAGTTCTAGTACACAAAGGCATAATTCACTCACTGAAAGAGCCGCCAAGAATCGGAATGATAATGCACCTAACAGGTAGCACCAATTTAAGCTTGGCTCCTAATAGGAAGGTTCAGGTTGGATCCGTTGAAGAAGCTGTAAGGCTTGGTGCCGACGCAGTATCTGTGCATATTAATATAGGATGCAAAGAGGAGCATGAGATGCTTGAAATTCTTGGAAATCTGGCTTGTGATTGTGATGCACGAGGAATGCCCCTTATAGCCATGATGTATCCAAGAGGAGAGAACATAAAGGATCCTAATAATCCAGAAGTAATAGCTCATGTAGCAAGAATAGGGGCTGAGCTTGGTGCAGATATTATCAAAACTGTGTACACAGGAGATCCAGAATCTTTTGAGAAAGTTGTTAAAGGTTGTCCTGTGCCTATAGTGATAGCTGGGGGACCAAAGTCTAAGACTGACAGCGATGTATTAGAAATGGCTTATGGTGCAATAAAGGCAGGCGCTATAGGAGTAGCTTTTGGTAGGAACGTTTTTCAACATGATCACCCAGATGCTATGGTTCGTGCACTGCACATGATTATAATGCAAGGTAAGAGCGTGGAAAAGGCTTTAGAGGTCTTAAAAATTGGCTAAGAAAAATCCCGATAGAGAGATCATAATTATCTTGCCTAACGAGAAGAGCATTGCCTCTGAAATTTTAAAGAATGCCCTTGAGAATAACATTAAATCATTTTTATGTGACCCAAAATTGATAGACAATGATGTTCGTAGTAAAGTTAGATTGTTTTCACCATCTAAGGAAGGAGATGTTGTATTAATAGACTCTTTAGACAAAGTTGAAGGAGTCAAAAGAATAGGTAAAGCATTCGCTTTAAGTGTTAAAATTTCAAAGAAAGAGGATGAAGATGTTGTGATTAATGCCTCTAAACAAGGAGCTGTAGGCGTTTTGATTGAAACTGAGAATTGGAAGATAATCCCATTAGAGAATTTAGTGGCTCAATTACATAAGAAGAATACAAAGCTTTATGCGAAGATAGAGCATTTGGAAGAAGTTCAAACTATGTTTGGGGTGCTTGAACTAGGCGTTGATGGTGTAGTATATGCTCCAAAAAGTCCTGAGGATATAAAAAGCCTCGTAGGCTATCTCTATAAACAAAAAAGGCTTGAATTAATTCCTGTGAAGATAAAAGAAGTGAAAGATGTTGGAATGGGTGATAGAGTTTGCATCGATACTGCATCTATGTTAGAGATTGGCGACGGAGCACTTATTGGTAGTCAATCTGACTTATTCTTCCTTATTCATAGTGAGACAATAGGCTCTGAGTTCACTTCCCCAAGACCTTTTCGTGTTAACGCTGGAGCAGTTCATAGTTACATACTTTTACCGGATGCTAAAACAAAGTACTTATCCGAAATCGAAGCAGGAGATAAAGTCTTGATTGTGAACAGCCAAGGCATTGCTAAATCAGCCATTGTAGGAAGAGCGAAGATAGAAAGGAGGCCCTTGCGCTTAATAAAAGCAACATACAATGGACGCATAGCGAGCATATTAGTTCAAAACGCAGAAACAATAAGGTTAGTTGGTAAGAACGATAAGTTGATTTCTGCTACAGAAATAAAGCCTGGAGATGAGGTATTGGCTTATGTCCATGCACCTAGCGGTAGACACTTTGGTATTCAAGTAGATGAGCATATAATAGAAAAGTAGATAATTTCAAAATGCTCAAAAGAAGATTAAAGATATGCACATCTATAGGTGTTAGAAAGATAGAAATGCTTAACGAAAAGATTGAAGAAGCTCTCGATCTTGGTTCAGATTTATTTGAGGTAAGAGTTGATTATTTAGACCGAATAAACTTTTCGATTATAGAAGAAGCTATAAAAGAGCGCGTTGATAGATGCATATTAACGTGCAGAGCCAAAAGCGAGAGTGGAGAGTTCAAGGGTAGCGAAGAAGAAAGACAAAAAGTGTTATTGAATCTCTCAAAGTTTAAACCTGCTTACATGGATGTCGAGTTAAGCCTTGCCCAAAATAATCCTGATCTTTTGAGTTCGATAAAGAATTCAGAAGCTTCGATAATCTTGTCCTGGCATAACTTTGAAAAAACTCCTTCTTTCCAATTTCTTAAAAGCACTCTTGATAAAGCCAAACCTCTGGGAGACATAGTAAAGATCGTTACAATGGCTAAAGATTTTTCTGATAATATCTCGATTTTAAATTTGTACAAGCATTCAAAACCTAATAAACTAATTGCTTTTTGTATGGGTGATAAAGGGCAGATATCAAGGATTCTTTGTCCAATACTTGGTAGTCCATTTACATACGCTTCATTACCAGGCTCATCTACTGCACCAGCTCAGATCATGGTTAAGGAGTTAAGAGAGATTTATGAGCTACTCGAATTGTATTATTAGCAATAAAACTCGTCTATGTTGTGTAATAGGTCACCCAGTAGATAAATCCTTGTCCCCGATAATGCATAACGAGGCCTTTAGGGCTAAAGGTCTTGATTATGTCTACCTTGCCTTCGATGTTGATACTTTCCATTTGAAGGAAGCTGTAGAAGGTCTAAGGGCTTTGAAGGTTAAAGGCTTCAATGTCACAATGCCTCATAAAGTTGCCATTTTAAATCTTCTAGATAGAATTGATGAAGATGCATCTTTGGTTGGTGCTGTGAACACTGTAGTCAATGATGATGGTGAACTTATTGGTTACAATACAGATGTAAATGGAATTATATCTGCATTAGAAGCAAAGGTTCATTCTTTAAAGGGTTTGAAAGCTTTGTTGATAGGGGCTGGGGGAGCTGCTAGAGCATGCATAGTGGCACTAGTTTTGAAAGGTTGTAAAGAGATCATCATTATGAATCGCAATTTTGATAAGGCAAAGTTAATGGCAGAGGATTTGAGTAAGAAGCTGAAGATGAATTATATTTTAGAGGAGCTTAGCATGGACTCTTTAAAGAAAGCTATAAACTCTGTAGATATTATCATAAATGCAACTCCTATAGGCACTTATCCAAATTTAGATGAGAGCATTGTTCCACAAGAATTGATAAAGAAAGATATGGTAGTCTTTGATGTAGTCTATAATCCTAAGAAGACAAAGCTGATTAGAGATGCTGAAAAGATGGGTGCAAAGGTCATCCCTGGGTATGAAATGTTTGTAGGACAAGGAGCTGCTTCTTTTAAGCTCTGGACAGGAATAGATGCGCCTGTTGATATAATGGGAAGAGCAGTTCTTAAAGCTCTAGGGTGATTTTATGAGAGGAAAAGGAATAGCTTTCGGCGCTATATCTATAGTGAACGCCATTGCAACTGGCAATGGTGCTGCCCTTGGGGTTCAGTTAAAGACAGAAGCCGAGGTAGAATTGATAGAGAATTCTGATCAAATAGATGTAAAGATCATTGGTAGCGATAACGAAGAAGATAAGATTTTAGCCAAATACGCTGTAAAAGAAGTTTTGACTGATTTAGGCTATAAGAATTATGGCGCAAGAGTTACTACAAAGTCTGATATTCCCATTGGAAAAGGTCTCAAAAGCTCGAGCGTTGCTTCAAACGCAATAGTGTTGGCAACTTTGACTGCTTTAAAGACGAATTTAGACGATTTAAGAATAATAAATTTAGGTGTAGATGCTTCCATAAAGGCAGGCGTAACCATAACTGGAGCTTTTGACGATGCTTGCGCATCTTATTTTGGAGGATTGGTTGCAACCGATAACATAATCGGATAATAGAGAAAAGAGAGATTCTGGAAGGAGATTATCATATAGTAATATACGTCCCCCCTGAAAAGGCTTATACAAAAGATGTTGACAAAACTAAACTTAAGAA